>JAJXYZ010000059.1 GCA_021780305.1 bacterium
TAAGACTGATATTGAAGCTTTGCTTCAAGGTTCAGTTTCAGGTTTGACAACGAAAACATCATCGACGCAAGCATCGACTAACGCTTCGACGGTTTCGATGTATGCTGATAATTACGCGGCCAACAATCGGGGCGTATATCCAACGCTTACGCAGCTTAAAGCGCTAATTCCATCCGTAAATAATATTGTGATCTCGTCAACCGTAGCTGTTGCTACGAGTCCAAATACAATTGGTTATGTTGTCTGCGGTGTAAAAGGAGCTGATATTAGCTATTATAACTCGTCGACCAAAGCGGTTATTCACGAATCTGTTGGCCGCTGTTAATAGTTTTTAGTGTACCTCTGTAGCGCATTTATATTGCCGTGGTACAATAGTGTAAGTTATGAAGCGCTATAATCCATCCGAAATCGAGCCAAAATGGCAAGCAATCTGGGAAAAACAACACGTCAATGAAGTGACGATTGATAAGGCTAAGCCAAAAATCTATGTCTCGGGGATGTTTCCGTATCCAAGTGGGGCGGGTATGCATACTGGTCACGCCTTTAGCTACTCAATTGTAGATGCACTATCGCGGTTTCATCGTCAGCATGGCCGTAACGTCTTAAACCCAATGGGCTGGGACACGTTTGGCTTACCAGCTGAAAATTACGCTATTAAAACCAATACTGCGCCAGCGGTCGTCACGGCCGAAAATATTGCGAACTTCAAAAAGCAGTTCAAGCGTATGGGAGTTAGTATCGACTGGAGCCGCGAGATTAATACGAGCGACCCCGAATATTATCGCTGGACTCAGTGGATATTTACGAAATTATTTGAGCGTGGGTTGGCTTACCAAAAAGAAAGCCTACAGTGGTGGTGTCCAGTTGATAAGACGGTCCTTGCTAACGAGCAAGTCGAGGGTGGTCATTGTTGGCGCTGCGGTAGTATGGTAGAAAAGAAATCGATGAAGCAGTGGTTTTTCAAAATCACCGAATATGCTGATGCGCTTCTGGAGGAGATTCCTGATTTGGACTGGCCTCAAAAGATTAAAACCGCTCAAACCAACTGGATTGGCCGGTCGCTTGGTGCTGAAGTTGAGTTTAAACTGGATGGTCGCAATGATGTTATTACGGTATTTACGACTCGACCTGATACGTTGTTTGGTGCTTCATTCCTAGTGCTTGCGCCCGAGCATCAATTATCGCGCCAACTTGCTATATCGGAATTTAAAGAGTCAGTTGACGAATATATAGATGTTTCTATTAAAAAGTCTGAAATCGAGCGCTCGAACGATACCAAAGATAAGACTGGTGTTTTTACGGGTAGCTACGCTATTAATCCAGCAACAGGCGACAAAATTCCGATTTGGATTGCAGATTACGTACTTAACGGATATGGTACGGGTGCGATTATGGCTGTTCCAGCCCACGATGAACGCGACAATGCATTTGCCGAAAAATTCAATTTACCGATAATTCAAGTAATCGCGCCAAGTATCTTAGATCAAGAGAATCCACCTCAAGATGGCAAGAAAGATACTGACCGAAACGTTGTAATGTGTCTTATCAAGCATCCAACCGACGGAACCTATCTGACACTTCGTTGGAACAAATTTGACTGGCATAACTTCGTAATGGGTGGCATCGAAGACGGTGAAGATTTGGAAGTTGCCGCACGTCGTGAGATTCAAGAAGAAACTGGCTATACCGATCTTGAATTAGTCGATGAACTGCCGACTGTTATGAACAGCAAATTTTATGCTGCCCACAAAGATGTAAACCGTAATATTCTTACAAGAGTTATTTCGTTCCAACTTAAAAGTCTCGCTAAGGTTGAAACGAAGCGTGAAGAGCATGAAGATTTTAAAGAAGAATGGACTAAAGAGGTAGACTTGCCATTGCTGAAACCAGTAGCCGAGCTGCCCCACATCCTAAGATGGCTTGGTGGCGAAAATGTTATGCATTCAGGTGAAGGTATTCTGATTAATTCTGGTTCGTTTGATGGCAAATCGACCAGTGATGCGCGCGAAGAAATTGTCGCCTGGCTTGAACAGCAGGGGACGGGACGTTCAAAAGTTTCGTATAAAATGCGTGATTGGTTAATTAGCCGCCAACGCTACTGGGGAGCGCCTATTCCGATAATTCATTGTGACAAACATGGCGCGGTGGCTGTTCCCGAGGATCAATTGCCGGTTATTTTGCCAGAAGTAAAAGATTTTGCGCCAAAGGGAGACGGCAAGTCGGCTTTAGCAAGCGTCGATGAATGGGTTAATACAACTTGTCCAACTTGTGGCGGTCCCGCCAAGCGCGAAACTGACACAATGGATGGTTATGCCTGCAGTAGCTGGTATCTACTGCGTTATGCTGATCCTAAAAATAACCAGCAAGCCTGGAACCCAGAAGTTGTTAATTACTGGGCGCCAGTTGATTATTATGTAGGTGGCGATCATGCCGTGGCGCACTTATTGTATGTTCGTTTCTGGACGCATGTATTTAAAGATATGGGCTTAACTGATTTTAAAGAGCCAGTTAAAAAGCTGATTTATCACGGTTATATCAACGCCGAAGATGGTACCAAAATGAGTAAAAGCAAGGGCAACGTCATTGATCCGCTTGATGTTATCGAGCAAGGTTATGGTGCCGATGCGCTACGCACCTATCTGTTATTTATGGGCCCGATTGAACTCGACGCTGCTTGGGACTCACGTGGTATTGCTGGAATTTACCGTTTCTTGAACCGTGTTTGGGTGTTGGCGCAGGAATATCAAGATTCTACTAAGGATTTTGAGGGTAACGATACGGCCGTCCGTCGTGCACAGCACAAGGCTATTCGCAAAGTTACCGAAGATATAAACCGTCTAAGTTTCAATACCGCAATCTCGACTCTAATGGAGTACACTAACGAACTTTACAAGTTGAAGGTTGACGGTTTTTCAAAAGCCGTCTGGCTAGAGGCGTTGCAGGCTATGGCGCAATTAATCGCACCGTTTGCGCCACACCTTAGTGAAGAGCTAAATAATCAGCTAGGTCGAAGCGAGTTAGTTCAAAACTTGCCTTGGCCAGTATGGGATGACAAATTGATCTCTGAACAGACAATGACAGTCATCGTACAGGTTAATGGCAAATTGCGCGCCAAATTGGTTGTTGCGAAAGACACTGATGAGGCAACAATTAAACAGCTTGCCCTTGAAGACGAGCATGTCGCTAGTTTTGTGGGCGACAAAAAACCATCCAAATTAATCTACGTCACGGGTAAGCTTGTAAGCATTGTTGTTTAAATCGATTATGTATTGCAATTTATATCAATATGTGATATAATAGCATATATGGAAAAGAAACTAATCGCTTATCATCAAATCTGTGACGGTTGTGAAATAGGTCAGCTGCAGTCAGAACTAACTGATAAATTGAACGCAGCAAGGTCTGAGTCGTATCGAAAACTCGCTGATCTGGCATCTCATGAGAGTGCGGGACTAGAGTCGCATACGGAGCGATTGATTGCACGCCATGGTGGAGACTCATTTTCTGGATCAGAAGCCCTTCGCGATATGGCCGCTCATGCTGCTAGGCTAGCCGATGGAAATGTTGAAAAATACAGACAACAACAACCCGAACAGGTGGTAGTTTGTAGCCAGGATGGACCGACTAAATTTCTACATCGTTGTGGCGCGGTTGCTATTAATCGTCGATAACCTAATCTCTTACTGGTTAGGTGAGTCGTAACTGTTTAGCTACGACTCTTTGATTTATAGCAAAGCCCTTGAGCTGAGGGTCTTTATCCGTTATAATGGACCCAAGTTTTAAAATAATAACCCACAAGGAGTTCTTTACATGGGACAACCAAAGAAGCAGAGTAGCCCCCGCAAAACCGGTTTACGCCGAAGTCACTTGCGCTTGGAGCTTGCTCGTCGCGTTAATGCTAAATCACCAGTCAAAGCTCGTACAACACGTCGCGAAACTGGCAAAGCTCTAGCTAAATAGTTAGAGTATTACCTTAACAAAACAATAAATAAAAGAAAGAATTAAAACGTTATGGCATCGAATCGCCACCTCGGTCGCATCGTCGCTTTGCAGTCACTTTACGAATACGAATTTCGTGTTCAATCAGCTGACGCATCTGTCGATATTGATGAAATTCTAAATCGCAACCTTGATAGATATGAGGCCGCGATTGAAGATAAGGCGTTTGTTACTACGTTGGTTAAAGGTGTTTTAGAGGTTCAAGCTGATATCGATGAAAAGATTCAGCCGATTGCCCCTGATTGGCCAATTGACCAAATTGCCCGAATTGATCGCAACATTTTGCGCATTGGTATTTATGAATTACTTCATCAAGCCGATACCGTTCCGCCAAAGGTTGTCATTAATGAGGCCGTAGAGCTTGCCAAGGCGTTTGGTTCTGATAACTCAAGTAAGTTCGTCAACGGAGTGCTTGGTACAGCGTTCCGGACACTTGTGGAGGATACGACTAATGGCAGTACCGCAGTTTGATAAGTTTAAAAAATATCTTAATCGTAAAAAACATACAATTCAAGAGATAGTCCGCGAACCGACCGCTGGTGGCGTGGTTTTTCGTCGTGACGAAGTTGGTGGTATTGAAATACTTTTGATTCAGGACGCCAAAGACCGCTGGACAATTCCAAAGGGTCACATCGAAGAAGGTGAGACGGCTCAACAGACTGCCAAGCGTGAAATTGGTGAAGAAGTTGGTTTGACTGATACCGAAGTACTCGGCTGGTTAGGCAAAATTCATTTTCGTTATCGCCGCCTTGATAAATTAGTTCTGATGACGACGCAGATTTATTTAGTGCGCGCTAATGGCGATACTAACGCAATTCAAAAAGAAGAGTGGATGAATGGTCTAAAGTGGTTTAAATTTCACGACGCACTTGAGGCAATCGAGTACGAGGATATTGGCAAGTTGATGTTGATGGCAATGAAACGAATTAGACAGGAGAATTTATGACCGGAATGTTGACGGCGCCATATCAAGATTTTGCTCGTGAGAAATTGGGCTTTGAATTTAGTGATATTCAGCTACTGATTACCGCTTTGACACACCGTAGCTATGTTAACGAACACCGCAAAAGCGTTAGTGAACACAACGAACGCCTCGAGTTTTTAGGTGACGCTGTTTTGGAATTAGTCGTGACCGACTATTTGTTTAAAAATTATAGCGAGCAAGAAGGTATATTAACCAGCTGGCGAGCAGCTTTGGTCCGGACTGAAAGTATTGGTGAAGCAGGTTATAAATTAGGCTACGAGTCGCTAGTGCGAATGAGCCGTGGTGAAAAACAGGGGAGCGATCGCGCACGTCAGCAGATACTAGCCAATGCCTTTGAAGCGGTGGTCGGGTCAATTTATCTTGAACGCGGTTACGACGACGCAGCGGAATTTATTCACAAACATATTATTTCAAAATTACCGGCGATTTTAGATGCCGGCACTTGGCGCGATGCTAAGTCGCATCTACAAGAGGTATCACAACGGATTGATGGTCAAACGCCACAATATCGTGTTATGGAAGAGGTTGGACCCGATCACGACAAGATCTTTACACTAGGCGTTTATGTGAAAGATAATTTATTGGGTCAGGGCAGCGGTCCTAGCAAGCAAGTTGCTCAGCAGCAGGCTGCGCAAGCCGCGTTGGATTACTATGCCGAGCGCGCGAAACAGATTGACGAAACTACAAAAACAGTGTAAACTTGAACAAGTCATAAAAATCATTTAATAGATAAGTAAAAGGAAATCATAATTTTATGCTTGCAATCCGCCTGCAGCGCGTCGGCCGACAAGGCTACGCAACCTATCGCCTAGCCGTCCAAGAAGCTCAACGTCACCCATCAAGTGGTCGAGTTGTGTCCTACATTGGTAGCTACAACCCTCACACCAAAGAAGCTGTTATTCAAAACGAGCTTGCCGAAAAATACCTTGCAAATGGTGCTCAACCAACACCTCGAGTTGTTAAACTACTTGCAAACGCTGGTGTAAAGTTACCTGACTGGGTCAAAAAAGCTGATGTTAAAACAAAAGCCATCCGTCACGCGGACAAACTTCGCAAAAATCAACCAAAAGTTGAAGAAGTCGCACCTGAAGCCGAGCCTGAAGTTGCCGTCGACGAGCCTGTCGTCGAAACCGAAGCCTAAATACCTATCTATTGATTTTGAAATACCCCTTATTATGAGGGGTATTTTTTATAGCAAAGCAGGCTTTTGTCCGTCATGATACAATAGTATTACGATATTAGTAAGTAGTGACCGGACGGACATGGAGGGTATTATGTCGACAATAGATCAACAGTTTGTAGAATATATCGTTAAGTCTTTAGTAGGACACCCAGACGATGTAGTAGTTGAAAGAATTATTGACGAGAAGGGTGTACTGCTATCACTAACCGTTAACCCCGAAGATTTGGGACGAGTTATTGGCAAGCGCGGTGTAACTGCTCAAAGCCTACGTACCTTACTGCGTGCTCTTGGAACTAAGAATGATGCCCGCTATAACCTTAAAATCGTTAATAACGATGATCAGCGTGAAAACTATACTATGTCATCAGATGACCCTAGTGACGAGCCTGTGAAAAACTCTACAGATGAGCCTGTGGATAACGCTAGTGATTACTCAAAAAAGACCCGTGAAGAGCTTGCGGAACTAGACGACCTAGATATATAATAAGTTTCAGTACAAAGGAATTACTTTGAACTGCGAGAATTAGCTCATGCGAGCAACATAAATGTTGAGAGCTTTATATGTTTCAATAACCCCGTTTTGATAGCGGGGTTTTTGATTTCTTGAGTATTTTTAGATATTAAAATAGCCCACCGAAAGTAGTTCAAGCTGACTCGAGGCTTGCACTGCCTCGTAATAAGGTCAGCTTGAGCTAAATCGGCGTGGCTACTTTTAGTGGGCTTCACTGTACCTGGATTGTCCAGGTGCGGCTGTTTTTTTCGAGGACAACTCCTCTAGTGCCGATCATCCTGATCGGCTTAAGGGCCTGGTTGTCCAGGTCGGTGATAGTGCCAGCGATGAAAAAGGCGCACAGCGCACATTCGCTGTGATCACCCCTCATTGGCTCGTCACCGATGACGAAGGCGTCGCCGACTATAATCAGACGGCGCTCGCCGTAGTAAAGGGCGAGACCGGCGCCGTACCCGCCAATTACGATCTTCGTAATGGTGGCATCGGGGTCGATTGCCTGAACGGCGGAGAGCACCAAGTCACCGTAGTGGACGACGATACCATCGTCATCCTGGGGGCCCCAGGCCGAGGTGAGGTCGAGGCGCGGCAAGTACAATGCACCGTCGTCCTTGATCTCGTACCGGCTGAACCTGTTCTTGAGGAACTCCAGTGAGTCCTCGGGAGAGCCCAGAGTTGTTGACACTCGTGGTAACAACGCTACCGCCGCAGCGGATCGTTGTGAGCTGAAGATTCGTGCCAGGAAGTCAATCATCAGTCTTGTTTCCTTTGTTTTGTTGAGGTGCGCAAAATCGCACACCAAGGGGTTCGCGAATAAGCAATATTTACAATACAATTATATAAACATAAAGTCAATAGTGAGTGTTTGATAAATAAAATTGGATATGAAAATAGCCCACCGAACGGACTCAGCCTGAAGCGGGTTTCTCAACCCGAAATATTCAGGTTGAGCCCGTTCGGGCGAGTGTTCAGTGGGCTGCAGCAGCCAGGTCGCAGAGTGGCCCATATTTGGACACGAACCTCGACACCTTGTCTTTGAGCCAGAATCGATACCATCGCTTCTGAGCTCGATGCTTGGCCTTTTTGTACTTCTTCTTCGTTGCTTGAATGTCGGCGTATGCCGCATTCATTTCCTCGATGATTCCGTACGGGCAGTACTTGCCCAGTTTCCACCAGCCGAAGCTAGCGATGTGATCTGCTTGTGCAAGATCGTGGTTGAGGCTCATTATCCCCCCGGATAATCTAGTCAATCGTCCACCATGGCGCAATTGATAAATATATTATAGCAAATATAGACAAAAATGTCAATATCTGTTAATCTGTAACAGATGAGAAAGTTTCAAGTTATCACGCTTTTCCCCGAAATGTTTACGGGTGTTTTTGAGAATTCCATGATGTGGAAGGCTCAAAAGGATGGAATCGTCGAGCTTTCGACAATTAATTTACGTGAATTTGGACTTGGCCCACGTCGATCGGTCGATGATACGCCTTACGGTGGTGGTGATGGCATGTTACTAATGATTGAGCCACTTTGGAATGCCGTCAAAAAGGCTAAGGAGGCCGATCCTGATGCAAAAGTCCTACTGATGACGCCACGTGGCTTGCGCTGGCAGCAGTCACTAGCGGCTGAGTATAGTGAGTCAAAAGATGGCTATATCTTCATCTGTGGCCGCTATGAGGGCTACGATGAGCGAATCTTGCAACTAGTTGACCAAGAGATTAGTGTTGGCGATTATATTCTCACTGGTGGGGAGTTGCCGGCTATGACGATTATTGATAGTATCGTGCGTCTTATCCCTGGCGTGCTAGGTGGCGAGAATAGCGCGGCGATTGAAAGCTTTAGTGATGGCGAAACCCTCGAATTCCCACAGTACACGCGCCCAGAGGACTTTCAGGGGATGAAAGTACCCGAAGTGCTATTAAGTGGCAACCATGCGTATATTGCGAAGTGGCGAG
>JAJXYZ010000006.1 GCA_021780305.1 bacterium
CATATGTCGGCATATCGGGATTTGCATTTTTGAGGTCAGCGAGCTGCCAATCTTCGATGACTGCATTTTTAAAGAAAGAGCCAGAATTCGGTAATAGTTTTGGGTCTGGTAGTTTACTGGCGCGAATCTCGATGACGGCGTTTCGAACCGTTTCTTGGGTAAAGATGTGGACGTCACGCTGGTCAAAATAGGCTTGAAGTGTATCGTAAAATGGCGGTTGGGGCAAGTTTTTTGAAAGCTTTAATGTAATCGATGTAATTATGTAGCGGCCAATTTGGCTACTGCGAAAGATACTTTGGCGATAAGAGAATTCACAATTTTCATTTAAAAGAGTTACAAAGCTATCGGTTTGAGTATCATAGGCGACAAGCGATTCCAACGTGTCGGCGATTTCTTGGCCATAAGCACCGATATTTTGAACAGGTGCTGCGCCGGCCGTACCAGGAATGGCCGACATTGCTTCGATACCGCTTAGCCGCATGTCAACTGTTCGTTTAACAACCGAGTCCCAATCTTCACCAGCTCCAATTTGAATTGTGGTTGTATTAAGATCATCGGCGATAACACTAAACCCAGGAATGCGCATTCGGATAATCATGCCGTTAAAACCTTCGTCCTTGGCGATGACGTTGCTACCACCACCAAGTACGAAAAAAGGCAGAGATTGCGTTTTGGCATTTTGGTAGGCCTCAACGACTTCCTCGGGTGTTCGAACCTCAGTCATTAGATGAGCGTTGCCGCCAAGTTTCATTGTTGTGTAGTTTTTAAGCGGGATGTTTGCATGAATTTCCATATTTGACCATTATAGCCCAAGTCAATTGTTCGTGATATAATGACCTCTGATATGCACCCGTAGCTCAGCTGGATAGAGTACCTGGCTTCGAACCAGGGGGTCGTAGGTTCGAATCCTGCCGGGTGTACCAAAGAAAGAAGGTTAGATTTGCTCTAGCCTTTTTTCTTTGACCAGAGTAAAGCTAATGGTTTGCGCGCAATAATAATGATAGGTGTTAGAATAGAATTACATATTAAAGGGAGAAAATGTATGACTGAAACAGAGCAAACGACAGAAGTGCATGAAGCAACCACTCAAGCCGACGGGACACAAGTGGAGCGCCATAACGTAAGCCGTACCTCAACAACATCAGGCATTGTCCTTGCCCAACGAGTTATCTGGTTTATTGTCGGTGTGATCGACGTTTTTTTGGCAATCAGATTCGTATTATTACTTTTAGGAGCCAATCAGGGTGCAGGATTTGTTGACTTTATCTACGGTCTTACCGGGATATTTGTCGCTCCTTTTGTTGGTATATTTGGTGCACCAACCTATGGCCAATACATGTTTGAGTGGAGTAGTTTACTAGCCGTGATTGTGTACACCTTGGTCGCCTGGGGTATTGTTAAACTTATAACGCTCGCTCGACCACAAGAAGAAATCTAGTATACCAGCTTACTGTAAGGTTATTGTTACTATGAAATAGTTAGTTTTATTAACTTGTGCTAACAGGGGTAATAGTGTACAATCAATTTTTGTAAATGGGCCAGTAGCTCAGCTGGTTAGAGCGTCTGCCTCTTAAGCAGAATGTCGTGGGTTCAAGTCCCACCTGGCCCTCCAAATAAAGAACACCCTTTGATCGCTACCGAGGGTGTTTTTTATTTGGGAAAATTAAGCATGCTTGCGATTCATGTATTTAGATGTATGCTGAGACCAAGACTATGATCCTTACATGCTAATAGATACAGAGCGAGACTTGGCTATTTCAGACGGCCAACCTGATGTTTTTAGGGTATTCGAAGAATCGTACAGACGACATCAACCAACCGAGGAAGAGCGTCGGATATACGGCAACTACGCACTAAGAGACGCGGTAATATTAGAAACACCTGCTGACGTTTTAGCGAGCGGAGAAGTATTAACTAACCCCAGTATAATAGTCGACGGTTTTGCATATTTTCGCCGCGAACCGACTAGCTTTCATTTAGGCAAAACCACATCGGTGCCATACAGATTGCTTAGGAATAAACAGGGTGAAATATATCTATCTGAATTCGCTGAGGCTGCCGTTCTTCCTGGTGAGGATCCTAGGGTAATGCGTAATATTAAGATAGCGGGTCTTAATGGCAAAATACATAACGGCTGGTGTGTAAGTACTGTAGTTGCCACTGCTATGCCTAATAATCCTGCTGATGTTCAAGGAATCAGACAAGTATTTTACTGGGGCGAGAAACTCAGTGAACTTGAGCCAATCTTGGAGATTCCAGATATTAAAAACACAAATATATTCCCACTATCTGACATAAGTGGCGATGATACAGATACCAGATTTGATGTTTTTGGTCGGCCTCATCCTCACATTAGCTATATTCGAGTACCGGGGCTTATGTCGATTACCAATGAACTCATTCAGTCCGGTGCGATGATAACGGAAGGCTTTTTACCCCCAGATGTTCATGTTGGTGTTAATAATGTTAAGGCTGTGCTGGGTTATCCCAACCTTCGTGAACTAGATATTCATGAGGCGTGTGCTCCGATTACGCCAAAAGGTAAAATGTTGAATTATCGACTCGGTCGCTATGGATACGATTTATCGACAGGACTGATTACGCCACTCGGCGTCCTGGCTTCAAGGGAGGATTTTCCTGAAGCTGGGGAGAAACCTCCGGAAAACGGCGTTGGAAGCTATAAGAAAGTTTTATATGGATCTATGGGCGACCCTAAAACCGGAATGATGCTTACTGGCGTATCTGATCGACACGTCGGTTTGGCTCGCCTCGTCAGAGTTGGATAGATTCTTTGTATTATATATCTCTCAAATTACGTTATTGCTATACTTAAGTTATGGAAATGAAACTAGAAGTCGTGATGCTTCCGATTACCAATGTCGATAAGACTATTGAATTTTACCGCGACAAAATCGGATTTAATTTAGACCACGATATTAAGCCAGGTAACGGTATGCGTATCGTTCAGCTAACTCCTCCTGGATCAAGCTGTTCGATTGTCTTTGGTACAGGCATGGGCGGTCTGGCGAGTCCAGGCTCAATCAAAAATACACACCTTGTTGTGAAGGATATTGACGCCGCACAACAGCAACTAGTAAATAAAGGTATCGATATAACTGAAGTGGATGATATGGGTGGCGTGAAGTATGCCTACTTTGCCGACCCTGATGGAAATAGCTGGGCGTTACAAGAGATTAGCGTAAAATCTAAGCCGCGAAACTAATGGATGACATGAAAAAATCAGTACCGTTCGAGGCTCCGATTCTGAAGATTGGTATATACGAACATTATAAAAGTACAATCGAAGATAGAAAATACTATCAGGTGATTGGCGTCGCGAAACATACTGAAACAGGCGAAATGCTAGTCGTATATCTTCCACTATATGAAACCAACGAGGAAGCAAACTTTAAGTACTTTGTGCGACCACTTGATATGTTTACTGAAGACGTAGAACATAATGGAGCAATCATGCCACGTTTTCAGTATGTAGGTACCGAGCTTTAGCTTAATGTTCTGGCGACACAAAGCAGGCGGTCCGCGATTTTTATACTTCTTTTTGTGATAGACTGCATCGCCGTACTATTTTTTTTGAGCTTCTCGTAATTGCGCCAAGTTCTAACTCGCCAATACAAAATCGTATACATGGCGGGGCGGTAATAGGCGAATATTAGGCGGTTTTTTAAAAAGTTTAGGAATTTATTTTTTTCTTCAAACAATTCAATAATTTGATAGCCACTTTTCATTAATATTCGGTTAATTTTAGAAATGTCACCAAGAAAATCAGTTGGGCTCTCGGTTTGCATCATCTTGCTTAAGACTTGCGGCAAATCATAATTTATATGGGCGTTAGCGCCGAGCATCAATGATATAAACAACGGGGCCGATTTAATATTTGAGTAGTCGCATAGCTTGACCCATGGTGCCGATAGCTCGTCGCCGTTACTGGTGTTATTGATTGCCTCAAAGTAATAATTGGCAAAATTAACGATGAATTTTTCAATAAATTCGGGATTTTTGAAGTGACCATCATTTACGGCTTGATGGATGAGGTGTGTAACTGTTTGGTATGACTTGTTGAATAGAATAAATTGTTCAAAGTTTAATTTAACTAGCTCACTATCAAGGCGTTGCAAGTTAAATAGGACATCTTCTATATTGGTAATCGCGCGAATATCTATAATTACGGATTTATGACTGATCATTTCACAAGTATAGCAATAACCAGATGACGGCACTTGTCGATTGCTAACATGTCGCTTATGCTATCATTATTACAAGATGACAAAGCTAAAAAATATGCAATTTAAAAATTATGGATTTACGATTATTGAACTCCTAATTGTAATTGTGGTGATTGGCGTTTTAGCGACACTTACAATATTGTCATATAATGGCGTGCAACAGCGAACGCGCGATACAATTGTGAAAAATGCCGCAAAGCAGATTGGAGTTGAATTGTTGCGCTTTTCGTCAGATACAGGTAAAACGCCTCTTCAGACAGGTGGTGGCTATAACGGTAACGGTCAAGGCTGGTTTAGCTCTCAAATTAGTGGCGGATCATATCCAAACCCAACAGAGACGATTTTGGCAAATGGTGGTTATTTGCCGTCGGGTTTTACGGCAGGCTTACCTAAAAATACGAAGTATAACAGTAGTGCGTATACGTTTATGCTATATGGCTGTGGTTCAAAATATGTGGTTTATTATTCACTAGAGGCGCCAACATCCAGCGATATCGCTGACTATAATAATAATGTCATACCAAACTGTGGAGGTACGGCGACGACAGTTCAGTCAAGTTACAATATGCAGGGCGGCTACATTTTTAATTAGATAAGCTGGCCCTACCTAATAAAAGTAGTTATAATAGCTCGTAGAACTATCTGTATTAAAAGGAGGTCGCATTGTGAGTTGGTATCATCCTTCTTCGATATTAGACAAAGTTTTTGAAGGCGGCATCTTACTTAAGGGTATTAGCGGTGTATCGGAATTTATCGGCGGAGCGCTACTTTTTTTCGTTAGCCCAGCTTCAATCCATAATTTTATTGTATTTATTACTCACCGCGAACTGTTAACTGATCCGAATGACAAGATTGCTAATTTGTTATTAACATCAACGCAACACCTCGGTGGTAGTCGGACTTTTTTGATTATTTATCTATGGATTCATGCCTCGATTAAATTAATTGCAGTAATCGGTATCCTTAAGAACCAGCTTTGGGCCTATCCGTTCTCGCTGATTACTTTGGGTGCGTTGATGTTATATCAGGTTTATAGTATCGTCTTTGTGTCGTTATCAATCGGGATGATTCTACTAACGGTGTTTGATATCTTTATTTTGTGGCTGATTTTGCGCGAATACAGGATTATTCGGACTAACCAAGCGCAGCAAGCGTGACACAGTTTACTATATATAGTATACTAAATTGACAAATTAGTGTTTTTTGGAGGTTTGTATGAGTTATGTAATTATTGATGTTCGTGAACCAAGTGAGTTTTCAGAGGGCCACGTTAAGGGCGCGTTAAATATTCCACCGCAGCGATTAATAGGTGGCGCCAAGAAGCTGGCAAATGTTCCCAAAGATGCAAATATCGTGGTCTATTGTCGAACCGGTAGTCGTTCGAATGTGGCGGCTCATATATTGCATGGTCTGGGATACACCAACGTTACTAATGGTGTTAATAAAGCGCAGGTTGAGGCTAGGTTCCTTCGCTAGAGTTTGATAAGCTAGGGTAGATGAAGATATTAGACGGATTAGAGCTGTCGGGCTACATTAAGGAGCGCCAGCTTAAACAGGTTCGAGCGCTACGACAATCATGGCGTGTTTTTCCGCGTCTAGCGATTGTTATGACGATTGATAATCCGGTAATTGATACTTATGTTCGTTTAAAAAAGGCTTACGGCGAGGATATAGGCATTGATGTTGATATTCATAAAGTCGACCAGTCGCAAATACTGGAACTTATCGCCAAACTAAACCAGGACGAGTTGGTCCACGGCATTATTATCCAGTTGCCAATTGCCGATATGAGCCAAGTCGACGCGGCCGTAAACGCTGTCGCCAAAGAAAAGGACGTTGATGGTTTAGGCCAGGACGGTATTTTTACACCAGCTACTGCCATGGCGATCGATTGGCTACTGGCTGGATACAACGTAACTTTGGCCAATAAGACAATTGCAATTGTCGGCAAGGGTCGTTTAGTCGGTGGGCCACTCGCCAAACTTTGGCGCTCGCAGGGACTTAATAACATAACGGTTTATGATGGAAAAACGCTAGATCTAGCGTCTGAACTGCAAAAATCTGATTTAATCGTGACCGCCACTGGTGTGCCATCTTTGATTACGCGTGATATGGTACAGCCTGGCGCGGTGATTGTTGATGCTGGTACGGCCTCTGAACAGGGTAAAATAGTTGGTGATTTAGCGCCCGATGTGCGCGATCTTGACGATATTACAATTACGCCTATTAAAGGTGGCGTCGGTCCATTAACGGTTGCCGCATTATTTGATAATGTAATTCGAGCCGCCAGGATTGTGGCCGACCGTAAAGGTCAGCAAGACCTCTAGTTTTGGCCTAAAGCTTCTTTAACGCGTTGTACGACTTGACGAGGTGTCAAATCAGCCTTAACGATGTAACTGTGGATACCGAGGCTACGAATCCCCTTAGGTGATTCTTCTTCGCCCATGTTGGTTAGAATGATAACAGGAATAGTTTTACCCCAAGTTGATTCGCGGATAATTCGTAAGGCTTCGGCCCCATCCATCTCGGGCATTTGTAGGTCAAGCAAAATCATGTCAGGTTTAAATGATTCGGCTAGGGCGACGCCGCGTTTACCATCACCGGCTAACTGTACTTCGAAGCCATCAGCTTCGAACTTCATGCGATACATCTGGCTGATAACTTGGTCGTCTTCGATGATTGCTATTTTTGTCATATCTTTTTATATAATAGCATGGCCTGGCGACTACTTGCTAGCGCTGTGATATTATCATATAGACATGAGCGAAACACTTAAAGAAACAATCGGTGATCCAGATAATATTACTAGTCATTACGATAAATTAGTTGATCACGGGGCACTACTACGTGAAATCGATAGCCTTCGATCGGCTGGGTATAAGGTTAATTTTGAACCAGATAAAGAGGCGACTGATTTAGCCTATAATGACCCCTCGGCGATTCATCAAATGTATCATCAACTTGACGAGGCCGGGCGTAAATACGAAGATCATCATCGAAGTAAATTATCGCCTTCGCAGTTGCTAGCTGCAAAAGCGGTTGCTAAGCTTCACATGACGCCGCTACAGCCACTGGCGGCACCCTTTAAAAGGGCTGCAGACAAGGTGCGTGATGCAAAAGAACTTGCTCGACAAGAATTATTATATTCACCAGATAAGATGCCTTGGCATAAACAAGCGGGGCAAGCCGTTGCGCTTTTGACGATTGCTTTTGCTCACGAATTGGCTAGTGAAAAAACCGATGGCATCTATCCAACAATGAGCGGCATGCTAGGCGATGAGATTTTTGAAGTCAAATTTGATGATCGAGCCGATGAGTTTTTGAGAGGTAAAACAATTGAAGAGGCTAATAATGATGCTATTCGATTATTCAACGGTAAATCATCTGAACAGGCGGAAAGGGCGACAGCCAGGCGTATCGACAGTTTGCACGATTTTATAAAGCAACCTATTTCAGAAGAATTTAAACAGATTGTACAATTTTGTACCGATTCATTAGGTATTCGTAGCCGTAAGGATAAGGTGCGCGAGATAGTGTCTGATTACACTGATGATCGACTTGAAAAAGAGCCTGATTTAAAAGAAATGACACTTATGAGTGTAGGTTGTGGCACGGCGCTGCCAATTTTTGAAGTCGCTCGGGCGCTCAAAGAAAAGGGTGTTAATGTAACAATTATATTACTTGACCAAGACCCAATTGCACTAGCGGCTGCACAGACTTTGGCAGAGAAACCAGAGTTTAACTTGGGTGATTCGATTGAACTACACTGCCAAAGGTTATTTAGCAAAACTGGTCAGGCGCTCGATTTGTCGAGTGTAATTAAAGGTCGCAAAATTGATATTGTTGAAGATACCGGCTTGCGTGAATACTTACCACCAACTGTCTATAAGAGTTTAACTAGGGCACTTTGGGGAGCGTTGGCATCGGGTGGATTAATGAGTACAGGTAATATGAATACTAATCGTTTGCAGCCAGAATTTTTACACGGTTTAATGGGCTGGTCACCGACTGTGCGGATGCGCGAAATTGCCGAAGGTTTTGCATTACATGAAGCCTCGGGCATTAATAAGGGTCTAACTGACGCTTACGTAACAGCCGACGGCACCTACACGTTGTTTATATCGCAAAAACCATAATCGATTTTCTGTTCAGCCTGATAGAATAGAGACATGATAGCGTTTATGCTTGTTCTTGCGGCTTTTGGCTCAATTGTATTGAGTGTATTACTGCTTTCGCAAGGACGAAATAACCTGACGAATTTATTAGCTGCCGGCATTAACATCTGTGTAGCGATATGGTCGCTGGCAATACTTGT
>JAJXYZ010000074.1 GCA_021780305.1 bacterium
GGACTTACCAGATTCGAAGGCAATTATGCCAACCCTCTCACTCATCTCATCTCCGTTCGTTTGTCGTGTAAAGAATGGGTGAACCTATATTATAGCATATTTTTATAAAAAAAGATATAGTTTAGTGCTGCTAAAGAAAAAGCCCCACCTATGAGTGAGACTTTTTCTTTGGTAGCACCAGGTGGGCTCGAACCACCGACCTCAGGCTTATGAGTCCTGCGCTCTAACCAGCTGAGCTATGGTGCCATGTACAGACAATTCTAACAAATAACCCCTATTTTTCCTAGAGTAAGGTGTAGTACTATTGATAAAATAGGTAAAATATGCTATGATATCATAAGATATGAGCTATAAAAATCCTGTACATGGCCATGCAGCCCTGGCTTCTCATGAGTTGGTTGTCCCACCTGATGTATTTGATTTTGCGCTGTCTCTTAAACAACCCGAAGCTATGGCCCATATGCCCGTTCCGGAAGAGTATCGTGATTATTCACCTCGCACTCAGCGGCTTTTGATGGCTCGTACTATTGGCAATCATTCAGTTAAATTGGCGCTTTCGTCTTTTGTGGCATCTCGCCGCGATTCATCTGTGCAGTATCTAGGCGAACGGGAGTCTTCTTCGCGCATAGATATGCTTACAGACAGCGGTAGTCAAGAGGAGCTGCTTTCTGATTCTGACGTACGCCTTATGCTTGCTTATACTAAACGCGCTCAACTGTCGAGTAATGATCGATTTAAATCTTTTCTGAGTTATCTAGACGTGCGCTCGGAAAGCTTTCCGCCTGATAAGTGGCCGCAGGCGACATTCGGCCATAATGACGTCATGTTAACGCAGGCCTTTGGTCGCAATACCTTTTCCGACTCAGAATTACCGGCGGTAAGTCGCGAGCGATTGCAGTGCAAGACTGACGAGGAGATGTTCGCTGGTTTTTTGAGTGATGAAGGATTTGAACCAGGCCTATCAAATGAAGCACTTGCGGACGTCATGGCGGGTCAACTGTCTGATCCGACGGTAACAATTGAGCAGGCGGTACAGTGGGAAGTGGCATATGCGCTTTGGCGGAAATATCCAGAACTATATGCTGATGCGCGAGAAGCTATTCATGTATTGTGGCCCAACTCTGGCGCCAAAGCGTATCGCACATATGAAGTGAATCATGATTCGGCAGGTATTATGGAGCAGAACGGTCTCTATAATGCAATTGAATTTGCGCACCCCGACATGATGATTCGCGCTCTTAAGATTCTTGGTAAGTTAGGCATTGAAGCTGATATTCTAGCCGCAAATATCCCATTTGACCCGAAATCTATTCAATATCAGACACGAGGTCAGCACCAGTGGGTATTACGTGAGTTGCTTACTCGCGTGGAACATGCACTGATAGGCCGCGTGGATCTGTAGCGATAATTTTGCGAAATCTGGTTGACTAGGTAGGCGGCTATAGAATAGTTATTGCAAAAGTAGCCCCGGGTCTTACAATAGTAGTATTAAGTGAACTATAAGGAGGGACCCCATGCAATACGTTGACTCGGTATCCAGTACAGTCGCTAAATGGATGAAAGATGTGCCGCATCTTCCAAAAGGTTTTACAAAATGGCTCGCCGAAAACTCATGGTGGCTAACAATCGTGGGGGTTGTCTTCTCTGTAATTGGAGCGTTCGGTCTCCTTGCGGCGATGACGGCTGGCTCGGCTCTTATGGTCGTAGTTGGCGCGCCTGCTCTTGGTGGAATGTTCTTTGTTAGCTCGGTTATCTCACTAATTGGTATCGGTGTCTCGATAGTTGCTGAAGTTATGGCAATAACACCACTTAAGGCAATGAAAAAGCGTGGCTGGGACCTGATGTTCTTTGTCCTACTCGTTTCGGTAGCGATGGGCCTTTTGGGAAGTCTGCTGAGCGCAAATGTCGCCGGTATTTTGTTTGGCCTTATCGGCGCAGCGATTGGTGCATATGTACTGCTAGAGCTTAAGCATTACTTTGTAAAGTAAGAAAGATAATCATAAAATCCGTCGCTTGGGATTCTCCTGGGCGACGGATTTTGTTATAATGGAACTACTCCAGGTGATACTCACTACCTATCTATAGGCAAGCGTCCCTCGCCAACGGATTCATCGTTTTTATCGTCTTCGGATCATTCGCTACAGAACGGGCGTAAGATACGGGCGAACACTTTTTGAAAAACGTTCTCTAAATTAATTTTTGGAGATTTATAACGATGAATGACGAAACTTTTTTAAATGAGCGAATTGAAGTAATTGCGGCGTATGGTGATGGGCTTAATCCATGCCGGCCGATAAAATTTAGACGGCTTAATGGTCGCGAGATAACTATTAGTGAAATTGGTCTGCGCTATCCGAGCAATCAGGGTAAACGGATGGTGCATATTTTTGACGTCACTGATCAATCGGCGGATTATCGGCTGGAGTTTGACAGCGAGCGACTAACTTGGCATTTAACGCGCGAAGGTGATCATTATGCGGAGTGATTATAATCCCGAGTCACCCCTGGTGATGCATATCGATTTAAATTCGGCCTTTGCGACCATCGAACAACAATCTCGGCCGATGCTGCGTAATCGGCCGGTCGCGGTGGTGAATCGGCGAACTAACTTAACTTCAATTGTCACGGCTAGTTATGAGGCCAAGGCCTTTGGTGTCAAAGTTGGTATGCGGCTGATTGAAGCTGAGCGTTTGATGCCGGGTTTAATCGCAATTGAAAGCGACCCTGAAAAATATCGGTTTGTTTATAAGAAACTATCTAAAATCTTAAGTGACTATTCGCCGAATTTTGTGATGAAGAGTATTGACGAAGGTGTTATTGATTTTCACGGAGTGGTGAATTGCCGGCCAATGCAAGAGATTGGGCTAGAGATTAAACAACGGCTGCGCGATGAAGTCGGTAATTATATGCGCTGCAATGTTGGGATTGGCCCGAATCGATTTTTGGCAAAGACCGCGGCCGGGCTGCACAAACCAGACGGTATGGATGAAATTAACCATACTAATTTACGTCAGGTTTTGGCGACTCTGGAATTAACCGATCTGACAGGAATTGCCAGTCATAATGAAGCTCGCCTTCATAAGATCGGCATCAATACGCCGCTGCAGTTTTTAGACAGCAGTAGCGTGACGCTTGAAAAGATTGTTTTTAAAAGTGTTATTGGCCAACATTGGCACCAGCGTTTGCGTGGTTGGGAGGTTGACGATCGAGTTTTTGACATGAAGCGGGTCGGTCGACAGTACGTACTAGAAAGTCGTAACTTAAACCGTACTCAAATTGTGCAACGGCTTCATAATTTGTGCGAGTCGGTTGGTTCGCGCCTGCGTAGTCAAAATAAAACAGCCAGAGGCATTTATGTTTATGCCAAAACGGCTGAGCATGGCTATTGGCACGCTAGCAAAATGACGCAACTGCCCTTTTATAGTGACGGGACGATTTATAGCTTAGCCTATCAGCTATTTAGCCGCGCGCCCGATGGGATTCGTGAAATTGGCGTCCACTGTTACGAGCTATCAGATGATGACGATACGCAA
Source organism: bacterium (assembly GCA_021780305.1). Lineage (GTDB taxonomy): Bacteria > Patescibacteriota > Saccharimonadia > Saccharimonadales > Saccharimonadaceae > UBA1547. The sequence continues at coordinate 3,534 of JAJXYZ010000074.1, forward strand.
CTAAGTTTGTTTGGTGACGTGATTGTGCGTGAGCATCAGCTAAGTGATGCTATCGATAATATTAACCAGCGCTATGGTGACCGGACGGTTCATTCGGCCGATACGATGGCGACCGACGAGCTAATTAAGCAAAAAGTGCCATTTGGTGGTGTCCGTTATCTTTAGAATTCGTTATTCAGACTGAGTTATAATAAAGATGTGAATAAAACGATTATTACTTTTTCGGCAGCTATTTTTGGAATTGCTGGCAGTTACCTGCCGTTTTTGTTTGGCGTGACTGATATTTTTAGTGGTTGGAGTATATTGATGGGCTTTGTTGGCGGAATCTTCGGCATTTGGCTGGGTGTATGGATTTCAAAACGAGTCGGCTAAAACAGCTGCCGGCCGGTAATTATATCGTGGCGGTCAGCGGCGGGGTTGATTCGGTTGTACTACTGGATATGTTAATGCAAACCGGTTCTGCTGGCGGTGATTATAAATTTATTGTGGCACACTTTGACCATGGGATTCGGTCCGATTCGGCCGACGATGCCAAGTTTGTGGCTGGACTGGCAAAAAAATATGGCTTGCCGTTTGAAACTAAACGCGAAGAACTGGGGGGCCAGGCGAGTGAAGAGTTGGCGCGCGATAGACGATATGCATTTTTACGAGCGCTAGCTAAAAAGTATCAAGCCAAGGTTATAACTGCCCACCACGCTGATGATGCAGTCGAAACAGTCGTAATTAATCTGAAGCGTGGTACTGGTTGGCGCGGTTTGGCAATTTTGGACTCGGAGGTTAGTCGGCCGCTGATTGACTTTAGTAAATCTGAAATTATTGATTATGCTAAGCAAAATAAACTAGTGTGGCATGAAGACAGTACTAATAGTAGTGATGCGTATCTTCGCAACCGGTTACGCCAACGCTTAATGGTGCTGGACGATGACAGTAAAAGACAAATTTTAGCTTTACGAGCCCAACAGATTGCTTTAAAACAATATATTGATAGTGAAGTGCAACAACTTGTGGGCGTCGGTCCAAACTATGATCGTTATTTTTTTACTCAGGCTAATAAGTTGGCTGCTCTAGAGTGTTTGCGCTTTTTAACTCACCGTAAACTAACGCGGCCACAACTAGATCGGTCTCTGATTGCCATAAAAACAGCTAAACCACGCACGATTTACGAAGCCGGCGCCGGTGTAGAATTTATCTTCACCTCTCGTAATTTTACTATTAAGCTGATAAAATAAGATGAGCAGATATCCCAACCATATACTGAAAGGAATGATAGTTCTCTATGGCAATTAAATCACCTGTTCCTAATAAAAAACCCAGCAATCTTGTGCGTCTTGGCCTATTTTGGGCAATTATCGTCTTTGGAATTTTAGCTGTTGTTGCCCTAGTGGCGCCTCAGGACACCCTTAAGAGTGTTCCGATCTCGGATGTTATCAATAGCGCCAATAATGGTCAAATCACCAAATTAGAAGTCGAAGGCGATAACGTAAAGATTACACCAAAGGGTAGCGATAATCCAACTGAAAAATCAGTCAAAGAAACTGGTGTTAGTCTGCAGGATCAAGGCTTAAATAAGACCGCCAATGTTCAGGTTACAGTTGTGCCGCAATCTAAAACTGGTGATACCTTATGGAATCTGGCGATTATTATCGTGCCGGTACTACTAATTGCTGGTTTCTTTATGTATATGATGCGTCAAGCTCAGGGTCAAAATAACCAAGCCATGGGCTTTGGCAAGTCAAAGGCGAAGCTTTACGGGATTGATAAAGAGAAAGTTACTTTTAATGACATTGCTGGTAACGATTCAGCTAAACAAGACCTCGAAGAGGTTGTTGACTTCTTGCGTCATCCTAAAAAGTATGAAGCTTTAGGCGCTAAAATCCCAACTGGCGTGCTGCTGGTTGGTAATCCGGGTACCGGTAAGACATTGCTAGCCCGAGCGGTAGCCGGTGAAGCCAATGTACCTTTCTTCTCGATTTCCGGATCAGAGTTTGTTGAAATGTTTGTTGGTGTGGGTGCCTCACGGGTCCGTGATTTGTTTGCCAAAGCTAAAAAGAATGCCCCAGCTATTATCTTCATCGATGAGATTGATGCTGTTGGTCGTAAACGTGGCAGTGGTATGGGTGGTGGTCATGATGAGCGCGAGCAGACCTTAAACCAAATTTTGGTAGAGATGGACGGCTTTGAAACTGGTGCAAACGTGATCGTTCTAGCGGCGACTAACCGAGCCGATGTGCTCGACCCCGCCTTACTACGACCAGGTCGTTTTGATCGACGGACTAACATTATGCTACCTGAGCGCCGTGATCGTGAAGCGATCCTAAAGGTTCACTTTAAAAACAAGCCAGTCGATAGTACGGTTAATATTGATAAGTTAGCCGCTAAAACGGCCGGCTCATCTGGTGCCGATCTGGCGAATATGGCGAACGAAGCGGCAATTGTGGCGGCTCGTCGTAATGCTAAGAAAATTAGCAACGCCGATCTGACCGAAGCTTTTGAAAAAGTCGCGATTGGACCAGAGCGCAAAGCTCAGATTATGAACGATAAGGAAAAAGAGATTACGGCTTATCATGAAGCTGGGCATGCAATCGTTGGGCATGTTTTGCCAGATAGCGATCCTGTTCATAAGGTTACGATTATTCCACGCGGTAGCACTGGAGGTGTGACCTGGTTCTTGCCGCCAGAGGACAAAAGTTACACTAGTGTGATTGAGTTTAAAGACGTCCTAGCTCGGGCGCTCGGCGGCCGAATTGCTGAGAAGATTATTTACGGCGAAGATCGCATTACAACTGGTGCTGGATCAGACCTTCGTAAGGCGACCGAAATTGCCCGCGATATGGTTATTGAACAAGGTATGGGCTCAAAGTTACGTGATCAAGTTTTTCACGATGATAACGGTGGTATGGTCTTTGACAAAATGACTCACGAACGACCGTACAGTGATGATACGGCCAAAGAAATCGACATCGAAGTCGCTGAATTAGTTAAAGAAGCAGCCCGTCGCGCCGAAGCTGTCTTGACGCAGAACCGCGATAGTCTCGATAAGCTTGCCAAGGCTCTTCTAAAGGATGAAACCCTCGAAGAACAGCAGGTGGTTGAGGTCCTAAAAAATGCGATACTTCCAAAGGAGGCCAAGCTTTACTAGCGCGGCATAGGCTGTTTAATGGTAGAACCAAAAAGCACTGTCAAAAAGACCAGTAGTAAACTGTCTCTTAAGTTAGCGGCTGGTCTGTTAGCTGGCTCGACGTTACTATCGAGTATCCTTGGGCTATTGAGGGACAGACAGCTTAACAGTATGTATTACCATACTTATCCAGCTGGGATTGATGCCTATACAGTGGCCTTTACGGTACCGGACTTCATGTTCTTTATCCTGGTATCAGGCGCTCTGAGTGTGACATTTATCCCAGTATTTAATCAACGTCTAGCTACTGGTAATAAACAATCGGCCTGGGAACTTTCCACTAGTATCTTAAACCTTATGGCGATAGTGACGCTAATTGCTAGTATTTTGATAATCGTGTTCGCTCAACCGCTTGTCCAGTATATAGTTGGTCCTGGTCTGGATGAATCGAGCCGCGCCTTGGCTGTTAGTATGATGCGGGTGATTGCTGTTAACCCATTCTTATTTGCAATCGCTACCGTCGTCGCCAGTATGCAGCAGGCAATTGGCCGGTTTACGTTTTTTGCCCTCGCGCCAACCATTTATAACATCGGTATTATTATTGGTACATTGTTTTTCACTGGCGGCATTAATATCTTTGGCTGGCAAGTTTTTGATGGTGGCATTATGGGCGTTGCCCTGGGTGTGGTTTTGGGATCGATTTTGCAACTGTTGGTTAGTAGTATTGGACTTTTTGGTATGGGCTTTGATTACAGGTTCAAGATATACTGGAAAAACAAAGGATTTCGGCGTGTTTTGTCACTGTTGCCAGCCCGCTCTCTCGACCAGGGTATTGACTACGTAAACAGTATTGTTGAAACAAACCTGGCTTCACGTATGATGTCAGGTAGCGTCCGTGCTTATCAACAGGCGTCAGCGTTATCATATGTACCGATTAACCTTATTGGGGTGGCGATTAGTACCGCGGCTTTTCCTAAAATGGCGGAACGACTAGGCGAGGGTCGACCTGATTTATTCAAAAATGAGCTGCAGGTCGTGCTTCGGATTATTATTTGGATTGCCTTACCGGTAACTGTCATTGCTTATTTTGGACGGGGTTATTTAGTAAGCTTTATTAATAACGGTGGTGACAGCGTGATGGCTGGTATCCTTGGTATCCTGGCGATTGCGATTTTGTTTCGATCGATTTATCACATTTCAGCCCGCAGTTTTTATGCCCAACAGGACACCAAGACACCACTATACATTTCGTTTATTGCGATTGGTTTGAATATTATACTAGCGGTTTGGTTTACGATGATACTTGGTTTAGGTGTTTACGGCCTAGCTTGGGCGACGGCCATTGTGTCTTTTGTCGAAGTGACTATCTTGTTTATTATGATGTCGCGCCGCATTAATGGCCTCTTTGATAAGAACTTTATTAGCTCTCTGACGCGCATGGCAAGCGCGACTGGTCTTATGGCAGCAGTGACTTATATTTTGGTTCAACTTTTCCCATTTAATATTAGTGATATTAGCTTTCTAGCGAGCTTTCCAAAGTTCGTCCTGATTGTAGTTGGAAGCGTCGCGTCATACGGCCT
>JAJXYZ010000001.1 GCA_021780305.1 bacterium
CACCACAGCTCGATCAGAGCACACGAGGGTTTTCTTTTACAAATAGCGGGCCACTAGATATGCGAATGGATCGACGTCAAGACGTTAGCGCACAAACGCTGGTTAACAACGCCTCGGCCGAAGATTTAACTCGCATAATAAATCGATACGGTGAGGAGCCTATCGGTTTTGCCAGGCAAATTGCTACGGCAATTGTTGGCGCCCGGCCGCTCACAACAACGGAAGAACTCGCGAATTTGATCAAGCAGACCTATCGTGGCAAGTGGAAGAAAACCCACCCAGCTACGCGCACCTTTCAAGCACTCCGGATTGCGGTTAACGATGAGTTACGGCTTATCGAAGACCTGTTGCCATGCTTGCCCGACCTATTAAAACCAGGCGGGCGAGTCGGCATCATTAGCTTCCATAGTTTAGAGGATAGGCTAGTAAAACGGTTCTTTAAAGATCAGTTTGACCTAGGCCTAGAGTCTGAACTGCAGCCACTGACCAAGAAGCCAATGGCCGGAGACATTTACGACGTTCACAATCCGCGCGCAAGGAGCAGTAAGTTTCGAGCCGCAGTGAAAAAATAAAAACAAAAAGGAAGGGGCAAAACACCATGCCAATTCACATAAACGTACAGTATTCGGATGTAGCTCAAGTAGTTGCAGTTACCGTAAAATAATTTATTGTACAAACGCCTGATTGCCTATAACGGGCAATCAGGCCCAAATAAAAATAAACAGAAAAACCACCACATGTCATACCAAAATACAACTCAATTTAATAGTCGCAGGCAGCAAAACTGGTCGCGCAATCAAAACACCGTTGCTTTTATGTCTAGCGTCAAACTTGGCCCTGTCGCTCATACTGTACTTGTTGCCCTTATGATTACGGTGCTTGGTTTGATTTATCTAACGCAGGCCACGAAGGCTACTAGCTATGACTATCAGTCACAAAAAATTGATAGCCAAATTGCAGACCTAAACACAAAAAAGAGTGATCTTGAAGTCGAAAACGCTCGTTTGACGGCGCTTGAATCTGTTAAGAACAGTAGCGTTGCAACTACGATGACGACGCCAGCCTCGACCAATTACGTCCACTAAATAAATCATGAATTCTGAATTGCAAAAAGGTAGCCGATCGAGAAGTCTCGCCCGTCTGATGTTTATCATTATGGCGGTGTTTGTCGCGCGACTCTTTTTTTTGCAAATTATCCAACATCAATACTATGTTGGACTAGCGGACAGTGAGCAAGTCAAACGACTAACAATTCCGGCTAAGCGCGGTTTGATTTATGCGCTGGATGGTAATACGCCGGTCGAGATGGTGATGAACGAGACTGTTTATACAGTTTTTGCTGATCCATCGGTTACGACTGATGACGCTAAGATAGTTGATACGATACAGCAGATTGCTGGCGGTAATGCACGACCAAATCTGAATAATCTGCTCGGTGATAAAAGCAGTCGTTATCAAGTACTTGCGACCAAGTTGACCCGCGCTCAAGCCGATATGATTAAAGCAGTTGGTCTGAAGGGCGTTGGTTTTCAAGAAAATAGCCAACGCGTCTATCCCGAAGGTGGGCTAGCCGCTCAAGTCCTCGGTTTTTTGGATTTTAACGGAGTCGGTCAATATGGCGTTGAAGGAAAACTGAACGATCGCCTAACTGGTACCGACGGATTGTTGCAATCTGTGACTGATGTGAGTGATGTGCCACTTACGATTGGCAATAATAATATTAAAAAACCAGCTGTTAATGGCGATAATATCGTACTGACGATTGATCGCAATGTTCAATCGCATGTTGAGCAAGCCCTAGCTGACGGTTTAAAGAGAACTAAAGCAACTAACGCCAGTGCGATTGTGATGGACCCGCAAACCGGTAAAATTATGGCTATGGCAAACTTGCCATCCTATAATCCTGCCGACTTAAACAATGTAACGGATGTGTCTGTCTTTAATAATCCAATCGTGTCGGCACCATATGAGCCTGGGTCTGATATGAAAACCTTAACAATGGCGGTCGGTATCGACAAGGGCGTCGTGACGCCAACCTCGACTTATAATAACTTGGGTTATATGGATATTGATGGTATTAGAGTGCTAAACGGTGTTGGCTTGGACCATTTTGGAACAATTACTTTGCAAACCGCCATGGACCACTCGCTAAACTCTGGATTTATAACAGTTGCCGAGCGTTTGGGTGACGGTTCGAACATTACTCTACAGGCCCGTAATACACTTTATGATTATTTCTATAATAAGTTCAAACTAGGTCAGTTAACCGGTGTAGAGGTGACTGGTGAGCAACCTGGTACGATTATTCCACCGAGTGATCCACAGGGCAACGCTGTTCGTTATTCGAATATGGCATTTGGCCAGGGTCTAGATGTGACGATGCTTCAAGTGTCCTCGGCTTTTAGTTCAATTGTTGATGGCGGCCAATATCATCAGCCAACAGTGATTGCTGGTACGGTCGACAGTAGTGGTAATTACAAGCCAGCAGCTCCACTAGCGACTCATATGAGTGTCGATAAATCAACGGCCACTCAAGTTCGTGAGATGACTCGTGTAACGCGCGGTACGCTGTTTGCTGGCGGTGACAAGCCGGGCTATGAGATTGGAGGTAAGACCGGTACCTCACAAACGCTAATTAACGGTAACTACAACAATAATCAGACAGTCGGTACTTATCTGGGGTATGGTGGTAATGATACGCCACGATATGTCATAATGATACAAGTATCCGGTAAAGGTATGAGCCTAGAGGGTGGGCGCGATGCTCAACCGATATTTACTGATATTTCAAACTGGCTACTTGGATATTTAAGAGTGCAACCAAAGGGGTAAAAAATGGAAATAACACTTACAGATTTAACTAGAGAGCTCACCGGACCATTTATTCTAAGTGTGGCCGCGTTTTTGCTGGCTATGCTTTTAACGCCCGTTTATACATTTTTAGCCTATCGTTATAAGTTTTGGAAAAAGCAACGCAAAACCAGTACGACAGGTGAGGCTTTGTCGGTATTCACAAAACTACATGCCAATAAATTTAAGCGTAATATTCCGACGATGGCCGGATTGGTTTTTGTGACGTCCATAGCGATTGTTAGTTTGTTCAATCTCAATCGTGGTCAGACTTGGCTACCAATAGCTGCGCTGCTCGGCGGTGCCGTAGTTGGGTTGATTGATGATTTGATAAATTTGCGCGGTGATGGCATTGGCGTAGCGGGGATGCGATCGAGCATAAAATTTATGAGTATTACTGCCATTGGCTTAGTCTTGGGTTGGTTCTTCTTTGTAAAATTAGGTATCGATGTTATTCATATTCCATTTTTAGGTAACTGGACTGCCGGTTGGTTAATTGTACCGCTGTTTGGCTTTGCGGTCGTTGCGACGGGTAATGCTGTAAATATTAGCGATGGTCTGGATGGCCTAGCTGGCGGCCTCGTGGCGGTTGCCTATGGTGCATTTGGTATTATAGCAATTCTGCAAGGTCAGTTTGCGCTTGCTGCTTTTTGCTTTACGGTCGTTGGCGCGCTTCTGAGTTATCTATGGTTTAATATATTCCCGGCGCGTTTCTTTATGGGAGACGTCGGTAGTTTTGCCCTGGGTACTTCGCTTGGTGTGGTCGCGATGATGACTAATACCTTGTTTTTGCTACCAGTAATCGGTTTTGTGTTTGTAATCGAAGCTGGCTCCAGCTTAATTCAGATTTTTAGCAAGAAAGTTTTCAAACACAAGATTTTCCTTTCAGCGCCAATTCATCATCACCTTGAAGCAACTGGTTGGCCCGAGACCAAGATTACAATGCGCTTTTGGGTAATTGCCTATGTTATGGCCTTTTTAGGTGTTCTCGCGGCTCTTGCTGGAGGTAGCATTTAGTATGAGTATTGGTGGGCGCCTAATGCAGCTGATTGGCGGTATGACGCGCTCTAATGTTCGTGAAGATGTTAATCGTCGGCATCGACCGGATTACCGAATCGCTCTTTATATGGGGATATTGATGCTGATTGGTCTAATTATTATTTATTCAATCGGGCCACAGCGCGCAAACGTTCTAAATAATGCATACGGTAGTAACTATAGCGACACATACTTTTTTGCTAAGCAAGCCGTTAGCCTACTGATGGCCTTAGCAGCATTTGGTTTGGCGGCAGCGATACCTTACTCGGTATTTACGAGAAATGGCGGCAAATTGTTACTTGCTGGCTTGGCGGCTTGCGCACTTCTTGCACTAGCAGGTTGGGCACACTTGGGGATTGCGCAGGCTAGTTTGGGTGCGGTTCGATGGTTTAATTTGGGTGCGCTTGGTAGTTTTCAACCAGCCGAAGTACTAAAGTTTGGCGTTTTGATATTTGTGGGGGTATTTTTAGGTATTAAAGCTCAACAGGGTAAGGTTAATGACCTTCATGAGACACTTATCCCGATTGGTGTTGTAATGGCTTTATCAATGTTATTTATTATTGTGATTCAAAAAGACCTCGGTACTGGCGTGGCTTTAGTTAGTATTATTGGATCAATGTTATTTGTGTCTGGTATTAATAAAAAGATTGGTGCTTATATTTTGGCCGGTATCTTGGTGGTTGGTGTTATCTTGATTGCCGTTGCACCGCATCGGATTGATCGTGTCGTCACGTTCCTGCAGGGTGACAATACTACGGCTGGCGATTCAAACAGCTATCATATCGAGCATGCCAAGATTGCAATTGGCACCGGTGGCTTGTTTGGCGTGGGGATTGGTAATAGCGTCCAAGCGACCGGCTACTTACCAGAGGCAATTAACGACTCTGTATTTGCTATCATGGGCGAGATCTTTGGTTTTGTGGGTCTGGTGGCCATTATAGGGCTGCTGACGGCCTTGATGCACCGATTGCTTATCGTGATGGATCATCTTGGCGATATGCGCTTAAAACTGATTGTAGCTGGTACTTTTGGTTGGTTTGGCGCGCATGTTATTCTTAATATAGCTTCGATGATCGGAATTTTTCCGCTTACCGGTATTACGCTGCCGCTGTTAAGCTTCGGTGGTACCAGTATGATCTTCATCGCAGCAGCGCTTGGCTTGGTTTTTCAGCTATCCCGCTATACAGTCCATTCATCAAGGTTAAAGGAGGCGCAATATGAAGATTCTAGCAGTCGGCGGGGGGTCGGGCGGACACGTCACGCCGGTCGTCGCCGTTTTGAAAGAAATTAGGCGTCGACAGCCACAAGCTGAAATTAGGTTTTGGTGTGATAAGAAATTTTCGCGTCAGGCCAAGTCGCTGATAGCCGATTTTGACCCTAATTTGCCTGTTAAAACGATTGTCGCTGGTAAATTTAGACGCTATCATCACCTAAGCGTGTTACAGCAACTGATGTGGGCTGAGCTGGTTTTATTGAATTTGCGAGATAGCTTTTTAGTGGTTATTGGTTTTTTACAGAGTCTTTCGATGTTGATTTTATGGCGCCCCGATGTTGTCTTCACGAAAGGGGGGTATGTTTGTCTGCCGGTTGGTTTGGCGGCTAGAATCCTCGGTATTCCACTTATAATTCACGATTCTGATGCTCATCCGGGTCTGACAAATCGGATTTTAGCGAAGTGGGCGAGCGGTATCGCCACTGGTGCGCCACTGGAATATTATTCATATCCCAAGTCAATTTCGCGCTATATTGGTATCCCAATCGCTAGCGAATTTCACCTATTTTCCGAATCAGAGCGTTTGAAAGCCCGTCAACAGTGGGGGATTAGTCCAGACGCTAAACTAATTGTGGCTACCGGTGGGGGACTGGGGGCTACTCGGATTAACAACACAGTTGCCGAAGTACTCGATGAACTTTTGAAAATTGGTTCAGTCATTTTGATTGCGGGTGCGGCTCAATACGATGAATTGCGGTCGTTAACACCTCAAAATGATGACAAATTTCAGTTACACGCCTTTGTCTCAAGTGGTATGGCAGAGTTATTGGGGGCCGCCGATGTTGTCTTGGCACGCGCTGGCGCGACGACGATTTTGGAGCTGGCAGCTCTTCATAAACCAACGATTTTAATACCAAATGCCAAACTGACTGGCGGGCACCAGCTAAAAAATGCTGCAGTTTATGCCGATGCTCGGGCTGTATCAATCCTCAATGAAGATGAAATGGTGAAAAAACCAGGCTTATTGGTTGAGTCTATAAAGACAATTTTAGATAATCCAAAGGAGTCAAAGGCTATGGCGGAGCGCTTTTCGAAGTTTGCACGGCCAAATGCAGCCGCTGATATGGCGGATATGATTATTTCGGCTATTAAATAAGCTATAATTAATCATAACTACTATGCGCTTATTCAATAAAAAAACTACTGATATTCCAGCTCGTCGGCGTCAAAGTGATATTCCGCTGCGCGAAACTGCCACGCCGCGTCGTGGTCAATATACTTTTCAGCGCAACCGCACCTTGACCGGCAGTACGTCAAATAGCCTAAGTACAAGCCACCATCATACTGACATGGAATCACCTCGTTCTCAGGCACATCACCTGGCGATTCAGCGGCGTAAAATAGGGGTTACTTTACTAACCGTTGTATTAATAACTGCGATTTTGTCATTTCTGTTGTTTCAATTTACGGCTAAAGCCACGGCTATTACTGGTGATAGTACGATTTCGCATTCAATAGATTCAGTGGTTTACGAGAAGGCTATTAATAATTATCTGGGCGCAAACCCACTAGAGCGCTTTCGATTTGCGCTAGATATTCCTAAGCTAACTAGTTATTTGGTGCAAAATCTACCCGAAGTTGAAAGTGTTTCAGGCGTCAGTTCGGGTGGTATTGGTCAGGCCGATTTTAGTCTAAGTATGCGTCATCCGGTTGCCGGGTGGACTATAGACAGTAAACAGTATTTTGTTGATTCGCATGGTATCGCCTTTGAACGCAATTACTACGCTAACCCTGACGTCCAGATTATTGATCAAAGCGGTATTGCTGTTCAGCAAGGTTCCGCGATTGCTAGCAACCGCTTTTTGGGGTTTGTTGGCCGTGTGGTGGCCCTAGCTAAGACTAATGGTTATGCGGTAACACAGGCAATCATTCCGCAGGATACGACACGTCAGCTGGCTATTAGGATTAATGGCGTGACACCGTTAGTGAAATTATCCATCGATCGCCCGGTGGGGGAGCAGATTGAGGATATGTCTCGTGCTTTAGGCTATATATCGAGCCATGGTTTAAAGCCAAGTTATGTCGATGTGCGTGTCAGCGGCAAAGCTTTTTACATGTAAGGTTGAGATGGTGCACTCACCCCTGCTTCACTACTCGTGTTCTATTTATGTTCTATAAAATGAATATAGTCAGCGGAGAAGAAAAGTATATATCGACACAAAAAAATAGAAAAAGCAAATTATTTTAAAAGAGCGAGTAGAGGAGTAGTGAAATATTTTTTATAAAAAGCAAATGCTAAATGACAACATGTGGATAACCATATGTAGTAAAATGTGCTTCTGACGATACTATTCATAATACATGTTTGCACGTGACGTATGATAAATAGTAAGTAAATATAAAAACAAATTAAATAACAGTGTGATATGTCATACAAAAACGTATTACTACTTCGCGGAGTGGCATATCTGTTTTTTAGCTACAATAAGGACGCATAGTAAGTCATCTTTAGTAACAATATCTAATGTCGTAAAATATACATTGTGCGACGCATAATCTATATTCATAAATCTTGCTGATAAATCACCTAACTTGATCCTAGCTTTGTTTTTAGTCGCTGCTTTCTTGTTTAGTTACTACGTTTTGTTTAACCACGTCCTATTTTGTCTATCAGCCTATGAATTGGCTTCTATGTGGGTATTTTGATTATTATAGTGACTGGTGTTGATGTCGGCTAAATCACCCTACATAATCAAATACATAGTGTTCTATATATGTTCTATTTTATCTCACTAAGTTTATAAAATATTTTGCGAGTGGTTGAAACGCTTAATGAACGTGCAATACGTTATCGTCATTAGCTTGAACCGGCGTTG
>JAJXYZ010000004.1 GCA_021780305.1 bacterium
CTGCAACAGTAATATTCGTCACGCATAGCATAGATGAGGCTTTGGAGCTAGGAGATCGGGTTATAGTCTTGTCACCAAAACCTATGCATATCTTATTAGACATAAACCTAAAATCGATCGGGCCAAATCAAGACCAGCCTGCCTACACGAGGATCAGACGTCGAATCTATAATACATTAACAACTTCTGAAGTAAACGGAGCTTAAGTATGACAAGTAAACGAACCTATATAAAAGATGTAACCATTAATCTCTCAGAGGCTACTGTAGCGGGGCGTATTATGTCGGTCAGAACAATGAAGAACTTCTCGTTCTTCGACGTTACCGACCAGTCAGGTAAAATGCAAATTATGGTGACGGCTAAAAGTCAAATAGCCGTTCCAGCGGTTGGCACTATCGTCATGGCAATTGGAAAGCCTTGGCTTACTAAAGCTGGTCAAATCTCTATTGAATGCCATGACTTGAGTATACTATCTAAAAGTACTGACGATATATCAAACGCAATCATTAAAGGTCTGTCGTTAAGTGAGCGTTCGGTACGAGAGAAGCGGTCTCTTGAAATAATAGTAAGTGAAGATCTTAAGAACATGGTTCGAGCACGATCAATCTTCATATCAATCGTTAGGGATCAAATGCAAAATAGTGGATTTATGGAGATAGACACACCCATCCTGTCGCCATTGAGATTTGCTGGAACTGCTGATGTATTCGAAACAACAAGTAAAAGTTTGGCTAGACAACTATACTTGCGCGGTACGCTCGAAGACTATTTAAAGCAGCTGGTTGTGTCTGGTTTTGAGAAGGTCTATCAGATTGGCGATTGTTTTCGCAACGAATCGCAAGCTTTGATAGAGTTCACAATGCTGGAGGCAATGTGGGCATACGCTACGAGCGCCGAGATGTTGCAATTAGTACAGGATATAATTCAACGACTTTGCAACGAAATTCCTGAGCCGCTCATTGATTCGGATGCAAAAAAAGACCTATCTAAACAATTTCGAATGGTTTCCTTCTGGGGCTTGTTAAATGACTATTTTAAGCAAGATTTGCGTAAGCTTTCTATCGAAGAGGTTAAGAAACTTTCCGATGCGTACGGCTATGTGATGTCGGATAGCATTCAAGATTTCGAATACAAAGTTGCGAATTTTGGCTACGATGTAATTAAGCGGGTATTGTCCAAAAATTTTGAATCCCCTACTTTTGTTAACAGGTTCCCGGCGTGTATTTCGCCATTAGCAAAAGCTTACAATGATGGTAGCGGCGAAGCTGATAGAGGTTATGGCTTCTTTAGAGGGCAACGCCTATTCGAAGTTGTCACCGAAGCGAGTGATTATGATGAGCAACTTCAAAAATTTCAAGATCAAGATGACCGCAATCCTATGCCGACGCAATCCTTTAAGCATGATGAGCTGCTGAATGCGCTTCGTTACGGTTGCCCACCTTTGGCTGGATTAGGATTTAATGTCAATAGAATACTAGCCGTAATACTCGATAAATCACGAACCAGTGAGGTTGTGCCTTTTCCGATAACATCCGCTCCTTTGCCGCTGTAAACATGCCTTTTAACGAAAAGTAGTATAGCGCTAATGTCCGGTTTACAGATACGGGACTATTGAGTATAATGAAAATTAATATGCTTTGGCTTGAAACTGTAGTAGATGAGGCAATCGCCCGCCAACCTGAAGGTGAAATTTTGGTTTCATCTGGTGCTTCGCCGTCTGGAGTCTATCACTTTGGCCACCTTAGGGAGGTTATTACCTGCGATGTGATTATATTAGCTCTTAGAAAGCGCGGCAGGAAGGCTCGACACATTCACGTCGTTGATGATCTAGATGGCTTTCGTAAGGTACCAATCAATATTCCCGAGAGTTATAGCCAATATCTAGGTATGCCGCTGTGTGACGTTCCTGCGCCTGATGGTTCAGGTCGCAGCTACGCTGATTTTTGTTTTGATCCTTTTTCCGACAGTATGGCAAAACTAGGTATCGAATTTGATACGATCTATTCACACGAACGTTATCGAAGTGGATTTTATATACCTGCAATTGAACGGTCGCTTGATAAAATCGAGATGGCGAAAAGCGCTATTCAAGTCGTATCGGGACGACAGCTTGACGAGAATTGGTCGCCGGTTCAAATTATGGAGAACGGTCGCCTAAAGAACCGTAAATTTATCAATATCGATACAAACTCAAAGACTATTTCGTACGAAACAGCCGAAGGTGATGTGACCTCAGTTCCGTACGGTGACGGCCGTGTTAAGCTTGACTGGCGCCTTGATTGGCCTGGTCGATGGTGGCTAATGCACGTCTTAGTCGAACCATTTGGACGTGATCATGCGTCTAAGGGTGGCTCGTACGATACCGGTGTTGCTATTTCCAAAGACATCTATAATAACCCCGCTCCGATTCCCGTACCCTACGAATTTATCAATCGAACCGGTGACACCAAAAAGATGAGCGCTAGTAAGGGCACTGGAGTTAACGCACACGAGATCACTGATGTCCTACCGGGTGAGGTTATTCGATATTTTATGTTACGCAATGCCCCGGATAAACGTCTTTTCTTTGATGAAACAGACGGACTAATTAGGTTGGTTGATGACTACGCTGCACTATTAGCCAAGACGGATCACAACGAACTAGATAAAGAGATTATTTATCTTAGCTCCCGCGGTGTGACCGACAGGACTATTAGCAGTGTACCTTTTTCTCACCTTGTCGCCGCATATCAAGCGTCCTTAGGTGACATCGACAAGACCCTAGAGGCGATTGGCCGAACAGAGTACGCTAAGGCTGTCGAGAATGAAGCTGACATTATCCGTCGTGAAATTGCATTTGTCGCTAACTGGCTGAAATTATGGGCTCCTGAAAGCATTCGGTTTAATCTTACTGACGCCGTTGACCCGACGACTTTTAGTGATGTTGAGTTAGCTTACCTACGCGCTCTCGCTGCGGAAATACGATTAGCGCCGGCTGATGCAGACGGAAATTGGTTCCACAATTGCGTTTATTCCCATCGAGATACGAGCGGGCTTAAACCAGGAGATCTTTTCACAGTTCTATACAGGGCTTTAATTGGCAAATCATCGGGCCCACGAGCCGGATGGTTCCTTTCGATACTTCCTAGGGACTGGCTTGTCGAACGCCTTAGTATGAATATCTTATAGTCGATTGACTTGTGAGCTACGGCGCTCGACGACAAGTTCTTTGATGAAAACTATAAACGCGACAACAAATAAACCAATCATAACAATACCGGCAATTATGGATATGGTAGTCGACACACCAAAACCAATACCAAGCATTTTTGTCATTGCCGATTGTACGCTTTCGGTCGTATCCCCGCCGTCTACGAAGAACAGTCCGGTAATGATGATACTTGCATAGAGTGAAAGCATTATTCTTGCGTCCATCCTACTAACTTGTTTGGTTGTGCGTACTGACGGACGCGCCATTAACAGCGAATAAAGTATCAACAGACTTACGATCATTATCGGGCCGATGATAAACACTGTCAGAATCATTCCCCACCCACCGGTGCCAAATAATGCCGGTATACCCATGACGGCAAGTATAGGAATTACGAATGCAAAAAGTGGTGCGAAGACAAACATTAAGCGTCGAAGTGATGTGGTCATGTCAGTATTGTACTGTAAGTACGCGAATAATCAATAAACGTTTACTTATAAAAATAATCAGTAGTTCCGTCGTCACTTTGGTGTAACGAAATTCCTACATCGGGGTTTCTATCAAAAATTTTGATAATAGTTTTACGCACGGCATCCTTATTTTTAACGTCAAGACGATCTAGTATTTCATCGATGGATTCTTTGTCCTTAATGACTAAATTCGCGGCCCAATAACCGGTGCCTTTTGGTCGCTCTACTTCTGCTAGCACTGCATAGTAGATATTGTTAATCTTCACCCTAAGACCATCGTCTTCCGCATTGCTTGCGGGAGCCCAAAAGTTGATAATCTTTGCGCCGTGCCAGTCCTCAATAATTTGCCCGGCCTCGTCCATGTCTTCAATATAATCAAATTCTAGTGATATAAAGTAGTGTTCCAGACCGTCCTTATCTGTTGTTCGGAAGAAAAATGCAAATATATCTGGTGTGATTGCTTCGTATTTAATAGGAGTGATATGCGATGACATACCCTTAAAAAATGGTTCAATTAGTCGTTCAATTTGCTGTTTATCAAATATTTCGAAATTAGTCATCTAGAACCAAAGTACCACTTTAGAGGCCTTTTGCAAATTGCTTATAGTTGGCAATATTTACTAAGATGTCTTTTGTTTTATGAATTTGCTTTAGTTGAATACACGCGTGCATTGATAGAAACAGGGTTTAATCGAAGCCAATAACCGTAAAAGTTAAGTCGTTTTCAATTTTTCGGTCTTCTGGCGCAAGTCTATATAGTGTATCAAGCGCACCAAGACTCCAAATATATCCCTTAAAACCGGCGCTTCCAAGGCCAGTTACTACAGCGTCGAAGTGCTCATCAAGTGTATCGCCAAACCTCTCATTAAATTGATCGACCGTAGCGGGATCTCCGAAACTTTCGTTCATGTGGTTAATAAGACCGTCAAACGGCTTCATGAGTTTACGAGGTGTTATAATACCCCGATGTCCTAATGTTATAAGGCCTCCAGAGAGAGCTGCGATACCCTCTAGTGTAGCCTTCACTTCATCAGGTACACAATCTAATTCGTTTCCAACTTTGACGACTACGTTTTCTGGATTAATCATATTATGTATTGTATCCAGACATTATGTTTAAGCAAGCATAAACAAAATAGACCATATTCCTATGATCCATTCGAGATTAGGTGTGCTGTCGGTCATTAGTCGATGAGGTTAGGCATTTCAGTTGGTATTAATAGGTCTGGTAGCGGATTGTCAAACTTAACGAGTGGAATATTTCCTACTGTATCGCGTTCAGTGAGATGTGGGTATTGCTTTTTATATGCTTGCATGACATCCCCAAATACGGCTTCGCCCCATTGCATATTTAGATCGCTTGCTACCTTTTTCAGTAACTTTTCACTAGTTGCTTCTATCTCAATATACGGATTAAGCCAAGGCCATATATCCAGAACTACCTCTGCTTCTCCGATGCGCCATGTTTCACGTTTTGACTCCTGAAACGATTTATATGGGAGCCCGACTGCAGTTAATAGGTCAACAGTGGTTTGAAAGTTATCTACAGTAATTTCAATCTCTTTCGCTCCGTCAACAGCTAGAGTATCAAACTGCTTATAAGTTACAGTGGACCGATATCCCTCATCTCTTACCCGAAGAAATGCATTCTTAGATTTCATAAATTCTGAATCAATAGTAACCCGACGCATAAGGCGCATTGGTTGCTCAAGTATTGCACCAAGTTCCTTTAATTTATTTCTAATCGTTTCATGATCGACGTTTACAAATTTCGCTTCAATTTCTGTGTTCATGTAACTATCATATCAAACAAAATAAACCATGTTCCTATGACCTATTCAAGCCTAAGCGTCTTAGCTGTCGTTAGTTAATGGGCTTAGAACTTTTTCAAACTTGGATACCGTTGCCCAACCCTTCATGTAAACATGTTGGTTCTTATGGCCGGGCTGATAACTACACGAATCTAGTTATTAGCCTGACCATAGTTTTATGGGCAACCAGGCAATAATATTATACTACTTTACTTCAATAAATCAAATTGCTTATGCTTGGCAGGGCATCGTGCTCACTAATCAAACTTTTGATGAAGAACTAGCCTTCGACGCTGATTCAATTCAAAGCTTAATTGATGATAGTAGAGTTTCTAGGGTGTATTCTAGTAACATGACACAAGTGGTGAGAATGCAAGGGCTCGGCAATCGTTTTGTGGTTATTCGTGGGCCCTTCAAGCTAGACGCGAATAAAATAATTAATTTGTGTAGTTCTGAGGTTGATGGTGGAGCTGACGGCGTGCTTATCGTAACTCCCATTAATAGCTTTCATGTCAACATGCAGTATTGGAACGCCGATGGTAGCGAAGCTGAAATGTGCGGAAATGGTCTGCGCTGCGTGGCGCGGTTTGCCGTAGATAACGGTTTGGTTAAGCCAGGTGAGTTTATAGTAAAAACCAAAGTGGGTAACCTAAAAGCTATCTGGGACGGAATTGACCCTAATACAATTGAGGTTCAGGTAGGTCGAGTAAAGATCGTTACGGCGCCAACTGCTCTTGAAAATCTACAGTTTTATTACGTTGATGTAGGCAACCCGCATATTGTCACATTTGTAGATAATGTAGACAAAACGCCTGTGACAACTCTTGGTCCTGTCCTTGAAGTAAAACCCAATTTTCCTAATCGTACTAATGTGGAGTTTGTAGAGGTTTTGTCCTTAGGCAAAATTAAAATGCGCGTCTGGGAGCGTGGTGTGGGCGAAACCCAAGCCTGTGGAACTGGCATGGTTGCCTGTGCAAGGCTTAGCCATGAAATTATGAAAACCGAGTTGCCAGTTATTGTCCAAGTACCAGGCGGGGAAGCCAAAGTGTGGCTCGATAATCAGGGCTATTGCCGAATTCTTGGCCCGGCAGAATATTTGTGATTCAAAGGAGTAAATTATGACTCGAAAGTATTCACTCAACGGTTTGCCCAAAAATCAGCCAACCGGCGCAACATACGTGGTAAAAACCATACCTAGGAAGGAATACCTTCAATCAGTCTTGAACAGATTAGTTAATGACATTGGCCCAATCATCGACTGTATCATCGCTTACAATCGTAGCAATAAGAATAAAATCGGTTTCTTCCCAATGGTCCGAATAATTATGCCCGTTGTTGAAGTCATTGCAACAAGTGAGGGTCGAATTCCGCAAGACCTGATGAAGGAACTTGGAATGATGATGCCGTATACAGAATGGAACGGGTATAGAGACATCTTTCTTCATAATGATGAATTTGTGGTGTTGGCTGTCGACAAGCTGGGACTACAAACGGCCATTTTTTTAACTACCGAAGAAGAGCAAGGAATTAGCGATTTTCTCGCTCAAGATGGTCGTAATATTGACCCGTTTCGATTGTACAGACTGCTTGTGAAATATCTAAATGTCAAGATTGAGCAACTTACTGGTGATGATACGGTAGAAATAATAGGAGAGCTAATTTATGATCCGGCAAGTACTGATTCTGAAGTACAAGGTGCCGTGAAAGAGATAAGAGATTTCCACGCAAGCACTACTGGTAATATTTAGATATCAGAGGAGAATCGAGCTTTAACACAGAGGCAAAAGTTTGGTTGACCTATTTCTCCTCCCTGTTAACCAAACCAAAAACAAGGAGATGAAAATGCAAATAATTTCTTGGCAGGGGCACGTGGAATCGAACCACGATCTCAGGTTTTGGAGACCCGTGTACTAACCGTTGTACTATGCCCCTACGACTTCAATATTGTATCAGATAGATAGTTATCTATAAACAGTTCGACTTTTATTAAATTCTTAATATTTGCATTGACCGTGAAAACATTGCAAAATTCAAACAGAATTGCTGATATATCGTAGTTTTATGACAGAAAATTGTGATAAATATTACACTTTAAATTAAATTAAGCACAAGTGTTGTAAAAACATAAGCGTATGTCTATAATTGGTCGTGAAAAGACCAGAAAATTAAAAAGGAGTGGCCGGCTAACCGCAATCGGG
>JAJXYZ010000047.1 GCA_021780305.1 bacterium
CGCCAAGCAGCCTGATAAAATCAAATATCTGATTGGTGTTCAGCCTCAATCACCAGCCTTCCAGGACAAAACCAAATTAACTGAAGTAATTGAAATGTTTGCCGCCGCTTACGGT
This sequence comes from bacterium, assembly GCA_021780305.1. GTDB lineage: Bacteria > Patescibacteriota > Saccharimonadia > Saccharimonadales > Saccharimonadaceae > UBA1547. Next base: position 116 of record JAJXYZ010000047.1, read on the forward strand.
GAGCGGGTTGATCCAATGGAGTTTTTGCGCGATGTTGATTTGCAAGACAAAGCCAATAGCTACGTTGAAAGTCTGTCTGGTGGCCAAAAACAGCGCCTCAGCATCACCACGGCCCTGGTACACGGCCCCAAGGTATTTTTCTTAGATGAACCCACGACTGGTCTTGATCCGCAAGCACGGCGTCATTTGTGGGAGCTAATCGAAAATGTCCGCCAAAAGGGCATTAGCGTGATTATGACGACTCACTACATGGATGAGGCCGAGGTCTTATGTGACCGTATTGCAGTGATGGATAATGGCAAGATTGTCGCCATTGACACGCCTAAGAACCTGATTAAGCAGCTACTGGCGCGTGGCTTTAGTAAAAAGCAACACGTCGAGCAAGCTAACCTCGAGGATGTCTTTATTGATTTAACTGGTAAGGCACTGCGGGAAGAGAACTAATGAGAAAATCATTTTACACCGTTTCCACCTTTGTCCGTATTAATACCAAGCGATTTTTCCGTGATCGTCTAGCATTGTTTTTCTCGATTGGCTTTCCGCTAATATTTTTGTTTGTTTTTGGCAACCTTAACAGCGGTAGTAACAATATGTCATTCAAGGTTGCCCTGATTAATCAGTCGCAAAGCCAGTTTTCAAAGGATTTTTCCAAGCAACTAAGCGATAACAGGATTATCAAGGTAAACAAGGCGATTACGACTGTTGATGATGCCAAAGAGCGGATGAATCGTTCCGAGCTCGACGCCACGATTATCTTGCCGAGCAGCTTTGGCGAGATTGCCCCCGGTACGTCTTATCCTTCTGGACAAGCTCAGGTACTTTACACGCAAAACAACCAGCAGTCAGCCGCCGCGCTGACCTCAATCTTGGACGCCCAATTCAAATCAATTAACTCGCATTTTGTCACTAACAATGTGCCGTTATCGGTTACCAGCACGCAGCTCAATGAGCGTAGTCTGTCGGCTTTTGATTACACCTTTGCTGGCCTACTTGGCTTTTCGATTATCGGTATGGGTATTTTTGGACCAGTTAACGTCTTTCCGGAGCTAAAAAAGATGGGCATTTTGCGCCGCCTCAGCACGACGCCGTTGAAGGTTTGGCAATACTTTTTGTCTAATATGATTGGGCAAGCTTTTATCGGCCTCATCAGCATGGCAATTATGTTCGTTGTTGCTATTACGGTCTTTCATCTGCAAGTTGTCGGCAATTGGCTAGAGCTGGCTGTATTTCTGGTTATTGGCGTAACGACGATTTTAGGAATTGGACTAGCCTTGGGTGGTTGGGCCAAGAACGAACGTCAAGTGGCGCCACTCGCCAATATTATTGTCTTTCCGATGATGTTTTTGTCGGGTACATTTTTTCCGCGCTTTTTGATGCCAGAATGGCTGCAGCAGGTATCGGCCTTTTTGCCACTAACGCCAATAATTGATGGTATTAGGTTGATTTTGACTGAGGGCAAGCATTTGATTGACCTTGGCCCACAGCTTGGGCTGATTGGTGTTTGGATTGTAGTAATTTACTTTATTGCTTTCCGTGTTTTCCGTTGGGAATAGATTGACTTTTTAACCTACTTATGCTATAAGTTAGGTATGACTGAATACCTTGATTCATTGAGCGCCATGAATGACTGTGGAGATGTGGTGCCGCGCGACGATATCCTTGAGTATGACGGTACTGATACTTTTGGTGGCGAGATATTTATTCCGTCACTTGCTTTTAGTAGTTTAGTACTAGAGCGAGGCCATCGGCGCCTGCAGGCTCTTGCCGAGCACCCCTCAATGGCTGGCGAATCATTGGAAAAAATGAAAGAGACGGCTCTTGGCGAGGTGGCCCAGGCGCTTCTTGATACCTATAATACCGAGGCCGAGCAGTTACTAAGACTTGGCGGTAATGACCGAAAGCCACGTATCAAACTGATGACGGCTTTAACCAAGTGTCAGGTCGACCATACTGTATCAGCCGAAGAGGCACATTCGATTATTGCCAAGATTACGCCTAAGGTTTCGCACCAAAGACGTGATCAGACTGTGGCCGACTCGCGACCAGCGTCATCAAGCGAGAAGCCACGTTATCGTGATATTCGCAGCGCGGCCGCTCATGATGTCGACGACTAAAAAGTCCTTATAAATTAAAAAAGCAGACCAAATTGGTTTGCTCTTTTAATTGGTGGGGCTGGATAGAGTTGAACTATCTACCAAGTGGTTATGAGCCGCCTGCTCTGACCGATGAGCTACAGCCCCGCTTCGGATATTATATCCTATTAGCCCCCAAGTGGGCTATAATATATGGTAATAAGCCATGAAAAAAATAAACATCCGTCGCCTGTATTATCGCTTAAGTCACAAATATCTGACGCTTAATAACGTCGTTGTGGCAGTGGCTTTGATGATTGCAGCCGGCTGGGTGTGGGGCTCACTTGGCGTGATGCAGCGTAACTACAATCTGCAAAAAGAAGTGGATTTCAAAGCTCGACAGTTACAATTGGCGCAGCTTGAAACAGCCAACTTACAACTAGAACAGCGTTATTACAAAACGACCGAATATCAAGAGTTAGCGGCTCGTCAAAGTCTAGGCTTGGCACTACCCGGTGAAAATTTGTTAATTTTGCCAGATAATTCACCAGCGGTAATTGCAGCCGACCAGGCGTCGAATACTCAAACCGTTACGCCCGATCAGCCACTGAGTGATTTTCAACAATGGATTAATTTCTTTTTTGGGGCCAATAACAAGACTTCATCGAATTAAGCTAACGCTTGTACTTTTAGTCTGTATCTGTTAATCTAGTAAACGTGCCGCGGGGTGGAGCAGTCTGGTTAGCTCGGATGGCTCATAACCATCAGGTCGCTGGTTCAAATCCAGCCCCCGCAACCAAGAAAAATAGTCATCGCAAGATGGCTATTTTTCTTGGTTATGCGTGGTTGGGTTTGGTTCAGCGACTTTTTGCGAAGCAAAAATAGTCGCAGGGTCGCGAAGCACGGCGCAATAAAAAATGTGTTTACATATTTTTATCAGCAAGCGGAGGAGGCTTTAGCCGATAATCCAGCCCCCGCAACCAAGAAAATTCCCTCAGTCTTAATGACTGGGGGATTTTTCTTACGCTGCGCGTGCAAAATTTAAACCCGCGGCTACGGCCGTATAAACTAGCATGCTATAGTTAAGAATTATGAATGCAGAAGTAATTGGTTTCATCGCAGGGATATTAGTAGCAGTAGCTTTATTACCGCAAGTTGTTAAATCGTGGAAGACAAAGTCAACACAGGATATTTCGCTCAGTTGGAGCGTAACAAGCCTAGCCGGTCAAGTAATGTGGATAATTTATGGAATTATGATAGGAAGCTACTCACTTGTGATTATGAGTAGTATTACCCTTGTTATGGCTATTTCAGTGCTTTATTTGAAGCTTCGATACGGAATGTCTAAACTAGCTTAACTTACTTGCGGCGACGCGAATTGCTTCACTCCAGCTAAGGAAGGCATGTGGGGTTTGGGCTATATCATCAGCCGTCATGTCGTGTTTAACGGCAAGGGCAAGTTCGTGAATCATCTCGGCAGCTTGCGGAGCGACAATGGTAGCGCCCAGCAGTACACCTTTTTTATCAGTAATCATTTTGACGAAACCATCCCTAAAATCGGACGTATTGCTGCGGGCAATAATATTTAGTGGCGCCACGGCTTTATTAATCGGCAAGTCGCGTTTTAAACAATCATCTTCGCTGAGGCCAACTTGAGCGATCGTTGGATAGGTGAATATAACTGATGGTGTGGCGGTGTAATCAACGGCCACTTTGTTTTTGTGCAAAATATTGTTGGCGGCGATGCGGCTTTCCAGTAGGGCAGTGTGTGTTTGGCTGCCATGACCCAAAACATCACCAGCGGCAAAGATATGCTTGGCACTAGTTTGTAAAAAGTCGTTAACTTCGATGCCTTTTGGTGTATATTTAACAGTCGCATTTTCCAGGCCGATGTCGACATTTGGCGTCCGGCCAGCGGCAACTAAAACTTCGTCGACTTTCATCGATTTTTCAACACCACCGCGCGAGATTGTGACGCGCTTAGTGATACCGTCATTGACGACCGATAGGACTCGGCATTCGGTTAGGCTAGTAATCCCCTTTTGCTCGGATAAAACCCGTTCCATAAGGGTAGCAACTTCGCTATCTTGATTCGGTAGAATCCGACTAGCCTTTTCGGCAATATAAACTTTGGTACCAAAAATTGCCATTAGTTGAGCAATTTCAACGCCGATGCCGCCACCGCCAATAATAAACAGGCTTTTGGGTGGGCGAATCGTTTCAAGGATTGTGCGCGGTGTCAGATAATTAACTTTGTCGAGCCCAGGAATGTTCGGAATAGTCCAGCTGGATCCGGTTGCGATTAAAAAGTGCGAAGCCGATAAATGACGGCGATTAACGCTAATCTCATTTGGTGCCAAAAAGCGAGCCGCACCCGTGAAAGTACTAATACCCTGAGTTTCGTAATAACGGCGATTGCCACCGGCACCGGTTCGTTCGACGGCTAGATCTTTCCAGGTGCGAATTGATGGGTAGTTATAGCCCAGGGTTGATGAACGCAATCCAAAACGGGCACCGTGGCGGGCTTCATCAAACAGGTGAGCAGCGTGTAGCAGTGCTTTGGTTGGGACGTCGCTCCAGTTGGGGGAATCACCGCCAAAAGTGTCAGATTCAATAATAGCAACCCGTTTACCTGACCGAGCGGCAATAGTCGCCGCGGCGCTGCCACCGGCACCGCTACCGATAACAATTAGGTCATAGTCGAATGTGTTTTTTGTTGCCATCAAATTCTCCTTTAAATCGTAATCCGATATTGTTCATACATGTAAGCAGCATCAGGGTGGTGCGAATGAAGATGCTTGGCTGTGACGACGCGCAGATCGTTACTGGTAACCTCTGGTTTATCCTCAAGCCAAGCCATCACACTAGCCGAAACGGCGTTGGCGATTGATTCAGCTTGACCAACTGGGGTGCGGACGCTAAGACAAGCAGCTACGATGCTTTTATGAAGCTTTTCGCGCGAGAAGCTTTCGCTGTCCCTTGTGCCATCATGTTTGACGATATCTATCGCGAGGCCCACCTCTACAATCCTCCAATCGAACGACCGACAACCTCGGTGACATAGGTAAAGAAGCCAAGGATAAGTAGGCCAGCGCCAGCTGCAAATTGCATAAAGTATTTGTTGTTTTCGCGCCACTTTTGAATATCACTTAAGCGGTGACCGCCACCAAGTAAGGCCCAGATAATGACGAGTGACAACATCGAAATTACGCCGTAAAGACCAATGCCAACTAATTGCCAGATGGCTGGAAGCTGAACTAGGACTAAGGCGCTAACTGCTAGTGGTGCAATAATAAAGACTAACTCAGCGATGACACTGGTTAGACCCAGGCTAAAAGCTTCGCTGCTGTGCGAGGTGGCTTTGGCGCGTTCATTTAGGAAGTTTGCCATTGGGCGGGGAATCCACAAACTGGTACCACTTTGACGGCGGTAATAAAACAGCCAAACAGCCAAGCTAACGCCAACAAGTAATCCGCATACCATCGCCCAGGCGATATCTGGCGTGCTGCCGTTAAAAGTATTAAGAAAAATTATCGAAATAAATGAAAGTAGTAAAATCGTCATCACGCCGACACCAAAGACAAAGCTGGAAGTTAGCCGTAAGACTTTGGCCTGCGAGTGTTTTGCTACAATCGAATGGCCGCTTAAGAGTGTTAGCACGCTAACACTCAGTTGAAAACTGGTGTGGATAAGGGCGGCGAGGGCGATAATAGCGAGCGAGCTTACGATGTCCATATTTTTATTTTTTGTTTCCTTAAGTAATTTATAGCATAACCGTAGTACATTCGTCAAAGAATAAGCATAAAAGGTATTGCATTTTTATGACATTTATGCTTAAATAGTATCACTAAACAACAAAACCAAAAGAAAGCAAAATAAAATGGATATTACAGACGAAGACAACATCGAACCAGTGACAATGAGCGATATTCTACAGCTTACCTGGGACCGTCCACGTAGTACCGATGAGCTATTAGGTTTTATAGCTCGCCGTGAGGCTGCGCTATCGGAAGTCGATAGTTCAGACGAATAAGACTAGTGACCTAACCCAGCAATCAAGTTGATTGTCGTCGCCACAATAACCGTCCCAAAAACATACGCAAGTAGTGAATGTTTGAGGACGGTTTTTCGAAAGGCGGTGCCGATTAAGTCAGTATCGGCGACCTGAAATGTCATACCTACCGTAAAGGCCAAATATAAAAAGTCCGAATAGGCCGGCTTGTGATCGTGTTTAAAATCGATGCTGCCGGGAATGGTTTTCGAGTAATATAACATTGCATACCTTAGGGCATAAAGCGTGTGAATTAGTGTCCACGAGGCGATGATACTAAAAATACCGAGTGCAGTTAGCAGGATGCGGCCAGTTCCGCTGGTTTGTCCAGCTTCAAATAAGGCCATGCCGACGGCGCCCAGGCTAGCTAGGCTGGCGATGATTAAAATTAAGTCGGCGATTGGTCGACTAGGATCTTCACGCAGTGCAAATTTGGCGGTACGGTCATCGTCCATTGGCCAGATGATAAGTAGCACCCAGATAACAAAGACAACGGCCGCCGCGTCCCAGCCGATTAGGATTGAGGGTATGCCGATGTGCAGACTTTCTAAAATGTTAGTAGTTAAGATGCCAATAATTAGGGAAACGATTAAGCGCCGTCCGGTCGAGTTGTTGATTTTTTTAATTGAAGCCATAAATATATAGTATCACTTCGCAAAAACATCAACCTATCAGAACGCCCTCGCTGACATCTTCAACTCCGGTGAGGGAGGAGGATGCCAACAAGGGCGAGTGCCAAATTGGGCGCTTTGGCGGCGCATTGTGGTTGTTGTTCAGGAGCTTTTCCAGGGAAGGATTGCCTTGATTGCGTCAACGATTGGGGCAAAAGTCCTGATTACGAGTGCGTCCGCCGTGTGAAGAACGAAGGCCAGGGAGTTTTTCATCCACCACTGTTTGTTCCCATCGCTCTTGTCATACGGAATGTCTTTCATCAGTGCGTCATACTGATGATCAACGGTCACGCCGTCGCCTTCCCAGTTGCTGTTCACTACGAAGTAGTTGACGAAGAACAACAGCGTGGGATGCCCGACGAGAATGATGCGCTTTACACCGTGTTTTTTGAAGAACGCGATACTTGCGTCATACATCGTCTCGATGTCGTCGGTGTGCAGCTTCGCGTCACCGGTTTCTACTCGCAGGTCGATTATTGAAACCGGGATGTTAGCTCCGGCCTCACCTTGAGCGGCGAGCAGCGGGATATTCCCGCGGCTCAGCTCGATCAAGCGGATTCTCCGAGCTGTTATACTGGCTACGAAGTTGCCCGGTCCAGCATTAAGTTCGCTCCGCTGGTCAGACTTACCAGATTCGAAGGCAATTATGCCAACCTTCTCACTCATCTCATCTCATCTCCGTTCGTTTGTCGTGTAAAGAATGGGTGAACCTATATTATAGCATATTTTTATAAAAAAGATATAGT
>JAJXYZ010000056.1 GCA_021780305.1 bacterium
ATTATCATCAATTAGCACGTCAGCGCCAATGCGCTTACATACTTCACCCTTCGAACCTCCCCACCCCACAAACTCCATTGAAGTAAATACACCCGAAAGCTCACGATCGAGCATCTCCTGGGTAAAGGCCCGTTCATTCTCTTTTCTCGCAGTAACAAGATGTAATTCATGACGCAAAGCTAAATCATGCAAAATGCGAGCTTCTTCAGGAATTGGGCCAAGCTCTCTGTAACCCTCAACTTCAATTAGCTTATCCCATCGTTCAATCTGTAGAGCCTCGTCAGCCTGCCAGATTTCAAACCCTGGATCATGCGACTGAGCTAGAGTAGCTTTAGTACCATATAACCTGTTATAGGCGTCAACAAGAAATGGAGTTGTCGCTACTAATACGTCATCGCAATCAACAGCAATAACTAAGCGTTTCATCTAGATAGCCTTTAAATACTCGCCTAGACTATCAAGCGCGACTTTTTCTTCACCAGATTGAGTTCGAAGGCTGACTTCACGGGCTTCTTTATCCTGATTACCAACAATAATTTGGATTGGAATCTTCCAGCTGGTAGCTTCACGGATTTTTTTACCAAGTGATTCATTACGATCGTCAACCGTATAGCGAAGCTCGTTATATTTGACTGGTTTCATAAGCACCACACCACTAAGCACGGCTTTAATCTCGTCAACATAGTCCGATAAAGTATCGTTGATCGTTAAAATCCTAATCTGCTCGGGGGCTGACCAAAACGGAAACCAACCGGCCGTGTGCTCAATTAAGACACTAAGGAAGCGCTCGATTGAACCCAGTAGCGCACAGTGAATCATGACAGGTGTCTGTGCATTCCCTTCACTGTCAGTATAAGTTAGGCCAAAACGACCCGGCTGTACAAAGTCCAGCTGAACGGTCGCAACTTGGTGTTCACGACCAATTGCATCCGTCGCCATAAAGTCGATTTTTGGACCGTAAAACGCCGCTTCGCCGTCTTGCTCGAAATAATCAAGTTCATTGGCAATTACGGCCGCCTTTAGCTGTTCTTGAGCTGATTGCCACAACGCCATCTCGCCCAAATAACCATCACTGTCGTCGCGATAAGACAAGCGCACCCGAAGTGGCATATCGATTGAACCATACAGCTCGCGGGCACTCGCCAGCAGATTATTGATCTCCTCACCAATTTGATCACTACGACAAAAAACATGACTGTCATCCTGAGTCAAAGATCGCACGCGGTTCAAACCACCTAACTCACCTGTTTTCTCGTCGCGATAATCAGTCGTGGTTTCCAGGAAACGCACTGGTAAATCACGATAACTGCGCGGACGACTAGTGTATATTTGAGTATGATGTGGACAATTCATTGGCTTTAAGGCCATCTTGTCATCAGTTTCCTGACTGGTAACCAAAAATAATTCATCACCAAACTTTGCCCAGTGACCGGACGTCTCATATAGGTCGGTCTTGGTAATGTGTGGCGTCCAAACCTTCGTAAAACCCCTATCCTGACGTAATTGATTAGAATACTGCGCAAAGATATCGCGCAGCACCGTGCCACGTGGCGTAAATAGCGGTAAACCGGCACCAACTAACGGTGAAATAGTATAAAGATCAAGCTCTTTACCAAGACGACGATGGTCGCGGGTTTTAGCCTGCTCGAGGCGTTCCAAATAAGCGTCGAGTTCTTCTTGAGTCGCAAAGGCCACACCGTAAAGCCGCTGCATTTGCGGATTCGTATCTTTGCCACGCCAGTAAGCACCGGCGACACGTATTAGCTTAAAAGCCCCGACATCTTTGGTATTTGCAACATGCGGACCACGGCATAAATCAACAAAGTTACCGTTTTTGTAAAATGAAACATTATCGATAGCCGAATCACCATCCGCGGCAAGTCCTAGCTCATTTACGTCAAGATCTTTAGCGACAGTTGTGCCAGAACGCTTCAGGTCGTTTAATAGTTCTTCCTTATAAGGTTGATTATTTTGCTTGGCCCAGTCAATCGCTTGGTCGATTGGCATCTCGAAACGCTCAAAATTATCACCATAATTAATAATGCCGCGCATTTCTTTCTCGATTTTTGGAAAATTTGCCTCTGAAATCTTAATCTCACCCAGGTCGATGTCGTAATAAAAGCCATTTTCAACTACTGGGCCTACCCCAAACTTAGCCGTTGGCCATAAACGTTGAACCGCCGCAGCGGTAATATGGGCCAAACTATGGCGCATTGCGTGTAATTGATCGTCGTTCATACTGTTACTCCTTTTTTAATTAAATAAAAACATGCGATTTTTACATTCAAGTGCGCTATTAATGTTAATAGTCTTGAATCTATTGATCGCATGTCTCGGACTCGTCATATTGCGAGCGGTTCCACCGGACTTCCCATCCTCATCGGAATGGACACTTGTTAGAAGTATTGGCGTGTTCCTCATCACGGAGCTCGGTAAGTGGTTAGTTTACGTCCATGCTCAAGTAATATAATAACATATTCTTGCCACGCTACCCCTCATTTGCTATCCTTATATAGCCTGGGTCCTTAGCTCATTTGGCTAGAGCGCCACATTGACGTTGTGGAGGTGAGAGGTTCGAGCCCTCTAGGACCCACCATTTTCGATATACAAACTCATCATTTAACAGTGGTGAGTTTTTGTTTTACCCACATATTATTTAAGTTTTCCACGGGGGTTAATTAGTTCACCTCGCCAACCATATATCACAGCGTGAATATTGCGCTATGACCTGTACCATTGACATTTTATTATGTTTATGCTAATATCAATGTATGGCAAACGATAAACAGATACAAACGCCTCATAATACCTCTCGACTTGAACGCTTTAACCTTGGGTTTGAGTATGACAAGACCCTACAAGAGATCAAACGCGAAGTTCGCCTTCGCACTTACAAAGATAACTAAACCGCCCTATTAGGCATTAATAAAATACCTCGCGTTATTACGCGAGGTATTTTATTAATCTATATAACAATTTATATCTTTTTAGCCTGTTTAAGCTGTTTTGCTTCATCGACCGACTCACGAGTCGCTTTATCGGTAACATCGAACTTATCCAGGTAATGACCAACCATCAGGCGTGTCTGCGAATAGAAGGCCGAGAACGAGCTATAGCCGATTGCTGTTACTGGCATCAAAAACCACTGAGAGACCATAAATATCGTACGATGGCGCTTATAGCGGGCTGGGCGCGGCGGCAACATCTTAAGCGACAAGAAAACTGTTATAAACAATCCAACCATCGCCACCTGCTGAATAACACTTACTACATCCGGTAATTGATGAGCTACAGGGTCACGAAAGGCTTGGCTGTTAATTAAAAGCGGCACCCAACCACCAAAGGCTACTAGAATAGAAACACTAGCTAGCGTAACATGGCCGTCAAGCAGCCTTATTAGGCGCGCAACGCCCCCGATGAACGGAACCTTACGATTACGCGTAAAAATACGTACCGCCACGTACGGGACGTCTGAGGCGCCGTAAGCCCAACGACGAAGCTGCACAAATTGTGCTTTTAAAGTCTTTAAGTAAGTACTTGATAAGACTGCGTCCTGATAAATCGGCACATAGAGCGGCTGAACCGCATAATCACCGTCAAAATGGAAATAACTGCGCCAATATTGATGACCATCCTCAACAATTGTACGCGTGCTCCAAAAATCCATCTCAACCAGGGCATCCATCGGTTGAGAATGCGAGGCAAAATTACGCAAGGTGTGCGGGCGCATCGAACTAATAATATTCCAAAAGGAATTACCGGTCGCTACGACACGCATTGGAGCGGGCGCATCCCAAATATTATTCAAAAATAGCGAAATTGGCTGATATGACAGATGTTTACGATCTTCATGGACGATATATTCATAGGTGACATTATCAAAATAGGTCTGATGAGGCCGGTTATCGCTATCAAGCGTGGTTATAATCACATTTTTATACTCTATACCCTGTTTAGGTAGCCAGTCACGCAGATATCGGCCCGCAAACGTAATGTTACCACCCTTACCAATCACTTCATCTTTAATATCCTTCGGGTGTTGAATTAGCAAGAACGAGTGAAATTCGTGGCCGTATTGCTTCTTAAGTTTCTCGACGTTCGCTTTGATAGCCGATCCGCCTCGTTCTTCATAGGCAATAACAAGGATGAGTTTTGACTTGTCGTAAGTGGTACTTAGAACCGACTTAATAGTTGGCTCTAGTATATCGTAGCCCTCGTTATAGGTTGCCACGATAACCGCATTGTAGATCTGTGATGGTTTTGGAAAATCAGCCGGATGAGCTGACATAATCTGCAAATTCTCAAGATGTGATTTATAGCCAAAAGCCCGCGAGTGGATACCTTTATGATATCTGTATGATTGTTTAACATTTTCTAGTTCAAGTAGTCGAGCGTGCCAATCAACACGCTGTGACCCTTCAAGCATATTGCGACCACGTATCGTATGGTACGCAATCCCAATCGCCTTTACAATAAGGGTAATAATTACAAGCATTAGGTAAATCGCCGCCATTAAAGGACTAACTAGCGACAAAACGATTAATAGCAAGATAGCACCGTAACTCAGCATTGCGGGCACCATTTCAAAAAAACGATATAACCGTGTTCTTTTACCGAGTGGTATCTCCAGGTCGTTCATGATTTAGGACGGCGACCAGACGTTAAGGAGCGCATAGGTTGTCATCCAGGCAAAAGCAATCATCGCAATGGTCATCCAGGCAAATAGAACCGCCAGCGCATGACCCTTAACAGCCAGGATCTTAACAATCAAGACAATATGCATAACAGCCAGAAGTAATCCAAAAATAGCAAAAACCAACAAGTAATACCATTGGTCACGGTAAAAGTGAGTTACACCAAAGGCCGAATAGTGTGAGACTAGCTGCAGTTCACTTGGGTGAACATTTAAAACCACATATAAGATGTAGCCAAAAGCCGATAAGGCTATCACGACGCACATCACAAAAAGCTGGCGATTGCCCATCAGATCTGAAAATGATTCTTGAATAAGTTTTTTCATAAAAAATATATGGAGCCGCTGTCCGGATTTGAACCGGAGACCTACGCTTTACGAAAGCGCCGCTCTACCAGCTGAGCTACAGCGGCACGCCTAAGCGAGCGATCATTGGTTATTATAACACTCATAGGTATTAAAATAAACGCTACCAGCCCTGTTGCGCCAAAAACCAAAAACTGATATCATACTCTAAGTTCACCCATCATACGGGCTCGTAGTGAAGGGGTTATCACGCCTCCCTGTCACGGAGGAGATCACCGGTTCAAATCCGGCCGAGCCCGCCAAGCATATCATTATATTAAAAACAGAGACCATCTTGGCCTCTGTTTTTTATTAATCTAACAACGAGTCTTGAGCCCCACCTACCCCGACCGGTTGTTTACGTGTCGTCGGTTTTTTAACAATTATTTTTAAACCTTCCAGCGCTGCCAATTGTACGGCATGGTCAATAAACTCATCAAGACGTGCGGATACGGCTTCTCTGGCATTAACAACATCAGCTTCCATTGCTTTCAAATTAGCCTTTGATACAGTGGTCAAACTTTTAACTCTATGGCCCAAGTCTTCGTCATCGAAGCGTTGAACTTCGCCCTGAATAGCGTTCAGCTGATTTTCATGCCAATTCATTCTTAACGCATTTAAGCGTATCTCGTTATGATGATAACCGTAAGCCAACAATTTATGTTCATCGTAAAGGTCACTCGCCAAGTCCGCGATTTTTTCAGTCATTCGGCCACTTTCCTGTCTGTTTTAACAAATAATAGATTAATTAATATGTTAGCATTCAGGTGCTAAATCGTCAATATAATTACTTAATATATTATAGTTATGTTTGTTCTTATCCTAATCGGCTGGCCACAAAATCCCAGTTCACTACATTCCACCACGCTTTTATGTAGTCATCGCGCTTATTTTTGTAGTCTAAATAATAAGCGTGCTCCCAGACATCTAGTCCGAGCAGTGGCGCTTCAAGACCCTGCATGATTGGCGTATCTTGGTTAGCTGTACTGATAATTTCCATATCTGGTTGCAACCATACCCAACCACTACCAAATACGCCTAAAGCTTTTGTTGTAAATTCGTCTACGAAACCCTGAAAATTGCCATATTTATCATTGATTTGTGTCGCGATTTCGCCAGTTGGCTGCCCACCGCCGCCAGGCGTCATCCATTGCCAAAAAAGACTGTGGTTGTAGTGACCACCACCATTATTTCTAATTGCTGTCTTATATTGAGCTGGTAATTCGCTTAGATTTTTTAGTAAGTCATCAAGACCTCTACCATTCAAATTAGGCACTGCATCAAGCGCTGTGTTTAGTTTATCGACATAAGCCTGATGGTGCTTATCGTGATGAAGATACATAATATCCTTGCTGATATACTTTCCGAGCGCATCGTAATCGTATGGAAGACTTGGCAATTCAAACATTTTATATCTCCTTTTTATTATTTATATTTGGTTTAATTATATATCGTTGAACTAAGGAATTGAAATAAAGTGCTTGACCTTACCGGCTTTGGTGATTCCTGCGAGTTCATTTGAAAATTCAGTAAGTGGAGTCTGCATATACTCGTAACTAACTTGTGTGTCGTTTGAATCGATGAGATGTAAGATATAATAACCATCACCTGTTGTAGATTTTATAACGTCGGATACGCCACCTTTTTGAAGCTTTGCAGCTGCGACCGCTAGCCCACCGTCTTGATTACTGCGCGGCACCCAACCCGAAGCGCCATAAGTGGCCTTACTACCACCGACAGCTGCAGTTGATGCGACAATTGCCTTGAAATCACTACCACTAGCCTTGGCTTTCGATATCAGCGTAGTTGATAGGGTTAAGGCATCTCGATCGACGGCATATGATACTTTTTGACGCAGTAGCTTATTTTGTGTCTCGTAACGATATTCGTCCGGCGTCCAGTTATAGTAATCAAGTACCACGGCGTCATAGGTTTGCTGCGAGACTTCTCCGTCGGGCGATTGGCGCTGTTGCGTCAAAAATGATTCTAGTTCCTGATTAGTGACGGTCAATTTAAGGCCTTTTGCTAGTTTTTGAGCATAGGCATCAGCAACGGCATCTTGCATTGCTTGTTGTTTAATATAGTCTAGCTGGCGTTTACCGTCTTCGCTGTTCAGGCTGACCTGCTCTTTTTTCTCGAGGTAATACGCCGAGCTACGATACTTCATAAGGTAGTCACTATACAAAACCGGATAGCCGTCGACTGTCGCAACAGGTAATGGCAATACTTTGGTAACGCGGTACATAAATGTATCCGTATTTTGAGCTGAATATAACTGCCACCAACCAATTGCGGCCATAATTATAATTGCCGCTACGCTGATAATAATTGCGTTAATCACTAAACGATGGCGAGCGTATTGAACTGGGTATTTAAAGCGTCTACCACCGGCTAAAATTCGCTCTCGATGTTCGGCAACAGTTTCATTAGTAATACGCGACGGTGGCGCGGCGGCTGATTTTCTACGCAATACTTTAGTTATTAACTTCTTCATAATCTCCTTGAAGCTTGACGGCGTTATTTACGGCATCCTGCAACTTATTATAGATTTCGTCAGGATGTTCCACCTGATGAATCACCAAGTCACCAACA
>JAJXYZ010000017.1 GCA_021780305.1 bacterium
TCATTAAAGGAGATATTTTTACATCTTAAAGGAGAGCTTAAGCTACAGCCATTACTAAAACCTGATTTCTCAGCTTTAAATGAGCCACCTTTGCCACCACTAATCGATGATGTCAGAGGTCAAGAACGGGCAAAACGTGCTTTAATCATTGCCGCCGCTGGGCATCATAACATTCTAATGAATGGATCGCCGGGTGCTGGCAAAACGATGCTAGCCAAAGCGATGATTAATCTGTTACCGCCTCTATCACCGGAAGAGCAAATCGC
This sequence comes from bacterium, assembly GCA_021780305.1. Classification (GTDB taxonomy): domain Bacteria; phylum Patescibacteriota; class Saccharimonadia; order Saccharimonadales; family Saccharimonadaceae; genus UBA1547. Next base: position 267 of record JAJXYZ010000017.1, read on the forward strand.
TACAACTAAGCTGCATAGCTTGGCCGGCGAAACCTGCGAAGAAATTGTTAGTAAACGCCCCTTTAGAACCCCCCACCATACCTCCAGCCGAACTTCACTTGTCGGCGGCGGCAATCGACCAAAACCAGGCGAAATTAGCCTGGCTCACCTTGGTGTGTTATTTCTCGACGAACTACCCGAATACCCACGTTCTAGCCTAGAAGCCCTGCGCCAACCCCTTGAGGATAAAACGATATCGATTAGTCGAGCCGAAGGTCGAGCTATTTACCCGGCTGACTTCATGCTGGTAGCTACAATGAACCCCTGTCCGTGCGGATATTATGGCGACAGTTCGAAAGAATGTGTCTGCTCGGCTACCCAGATATTTTCTTATCAAAAACGACTATCTGGTCCCCTGCTCGATCGCATTGACTTGGTTGTGCATGTTTCGCGCGTCCCTCACGAAAGCCTACTCGATGATATATCGTCGTCGGATTCACAACATATATCAGCTACAAATTTAATAAAGACAGCTCAATCAGCACAAGCTCAAAGATATGGATGTAGTTTTAGATACAACGCTAATATGACAAATCGTGAAATTTCTAAATATGCACCACTTTCCCCTCCGGCCAAAAATCTATTATCCCAAGCGGCCGACCGTCTGTCACTTAGCGCCCGCAGCTACTTAAAAATTATAAAAGTCGCCCGCACAATTGCTGATTTAGATGGCGAAGCAGACATTTCGTTAGCTCATATTAGCGAAGCTTTACAATACCGTGGCTAATCCGCTTGAATTACCTGTTCACATCTGGTAGAATAGCTACCGAGTAAACACTCAAAGATTGCACGTTCAAGAAGGAGACAACAATCAGTACATCAATTCGCATCAATGAAGCAATTCGCGCAGATAATTTACGTGTGATTGGACCAGACGGCGACCAACTTGGAATACTTACCAGAAGTGAGGCACTTAAAATTGCCGAAGAAGCTGGCGTAGACCTAGTTGAAATTTCGCCCAATGCCGATCCACCGGTTGTAAAAGTTATCGACTGGGGCAAGTATCAATACCAGAAGATGAAAGAACAACAAAAAAGTCGCAAGAATGCCAAAACTGCTGAACTAAAGCAGATGCGGCTTGGGCTAAAAATTGGTGCTAATGATTTAGAGATTAAGTTGCGCAAAATCCGTGAATTCCTAGCTGAAGGACACAAGGTTAAAATCCTAGTCGTCTTTCGCGGAAGAGAGATGGCGCATCAAGAACTTGGCTATGTTATGGTCGAGAAAATCATTGGTCTACTAGAAAACGATGCAATTTTAGAGCAAAAGCCTCAGATGGCTGGTCGCAATCTGAGCATAGTAGTAAGGAGTAAATAATGCCAAAGTTAAAGACCCACAAAGGAACCGCTAAGCGAATTAAACTTACCAGCACTGGTAAGTTGACTCGTCGTCGCGCTTTCGGCGGTCACTTGCTTTCCAACAAAAGCAAGAGCCGTAAACGAAATATCAATACCACCGCATTTGTTACAGGTGCAATGGCTAAAAACGTTAGACGAGCGTTAGGAATCTAATTATGAGAGTAAAACGAGGCGTCACAGCACGAGCCAAACACAAAAAGATTTTAAAACTAGCCAAAGGTATGCAACATAACCGTACACGCTCATACCGTCTTGCGAAGCAAGCCGTTATCCGTGCACTACAATATGCTTACCGCGACCGTCGTAACCGCAAACGCGATCTACGTGGTCTTTGGATCACTAGGATTAATGCCGCTGCCCGCGAAGTCGGTACGACTTATGGAAAGCTTATCGCTGGATTAAAAGCTGCCAATATCGAACTTGACCGTAAGGTTCTAGCCGAATTGGCTGTTAGCGAACCAAAGGCATTTGCCGAAATCGCTAAATCAGCCAAGAATTAAAAGCTCTTAGCATATTTTATCCTTACAAAATTAAAAATAATCGCCGTAATAGCGATTATTTTTAATGGGCGGTCCGTCGGTAAGCCGGGTTCTGTCTAGGACGATCATCTATCTAGTCATGTAGTTGCCTACAAGATCAAGCGGATATCGGCCTGCGGACGAGTAGCCCTTAATGCAGACCTCCTTGCAACTGGCAGGGTTTACCTCCGTACCATGTCACCATGATACGCTGTGAGCTCTTACCTCGCTCGTTTCACCTTTGCCTGATAAATCAGGTAGTTTCGTTTCTGTGGCACTTTCCCTAGAGTTGCCTCCGGTCGCCGTTAGCGACTGCCATTACTCTACGCTGCCCGGACTTTCCTCTTATACCCTAAAGGCACAAGCGATCATCTAACGAACCGCCTCAGTACAGTATAGCAAAATATATGCTCTAATTACGGTCATTTTGATGTTCATCAAGTAGCTTATTAACCAGTGCGTCGGCTACATGGTTTAATTCGCGCGGCACATGTATAAATTTTACTGACTTAAACGAAGGCAAAAGCTCACGAATCCGCTCATTGATTGGCCATAATTCACGATTCTTGATTGTATAATTACCTTTAAGTTGATTAACAACTAGCATACTATCTAGCCTATACTCAACTTCTTGATAGCCCAGTTTTAAAGCACGCTCCAGTCCAAGCCTGACGCCATGGTATTCTGCCTGATTATTCGTGGTTATTCCCAAATATTCGCCACCTTCATCAAGCACATCGCGATTTTGGTTCATAATCACAAACGCTCCAGCCGAAGGACCCGGATTACCTCTTGAGCCGCCGTCTGAATAAATAATTACCTTAGAGGCTACTGATGTTTTTTTAACATCAGTACCTCTATTTATATCCGATTCCCTATTATCATCACTTGGCTGATTATAAATCCCTAAAATAGCCTGCGCGCTATCACGTAGCTCACTAGAAACTATATCTTTGACATTCAACCATTTATATTCATCATAGCTAGTACCTAAGAAAATCGGCATATCGGTCGTTTCTAAGGAGCAAACAAAGATAACCAGAACGTGCTGGATATCGCTTTCTTCGCGGCTCGACATAGTCATGACATCACTTAAGATAAGATTATCGACAGTCAGCCCGCAGTTGTTACGTAAATGTCGGCGCAATCCATCGTCTGGCTGTTCGCCATCCTCAAGAGTGCCGCCAGGTAATTCAAGCTTACCAATCAAGCCCGGTCGACCTTGGGCGCGGCGAAGTAGTAAGACCTTATCTTCGGATCGAACAATGGCCTGCACTACTATTCTTTGCTTCATGATTTTTAGCTTTCTATTTTTGAGCTTTGGTTCCACCAATATTTTATCATTTGTCGGTACGGATAGCGATATATACAAAAAACCCCAGGATATCACTGTCGGCGCTAGATATTCCGTACCGTAAAGGCAAGGTGGGTACTTTCAAATCATTTCCACAGAAATGAATCATTCAAGTTCCCGATCTATATGATAATTCAGGAAAATCATTGACGCCTAGGCTAATCCTGGGGCAATTCTTATTATATCACTCTACAGATGAAAGATGGCTGTGAAGACAGCCAAAAAGAAGTTCATCGAGGTAATCATAAAACTACTTAGATATTGACCAGCTAGCAGTACAATTGCAAAGACAACAATGATACCAAAGCGCTCCATCGCCTCCATACCGCGCTTTACAAAGTCAGGTGCCAAGGCATACAGTACGCGCGAGCCATCAAGCGGCGTAATTGGAATAAGATTAAATATAAAGAATCCAAGATTAACCAGTACTGTTGTGTGGATTATTTGATACAAAAATCCTGACGTCGGCGTGCCAAATAACACCCAGACACCAAAACTAACAAAGGCGATTGCAAAGTTTGTTAGCGGACCAGCGATTGCCACCAAAGCCGCACCCCATTCACCCCACCTGACGTTATTTGGGTTAAACGGCACTGGCTTGGCACCACCAAAGATTGGCATACCTGATAAAGCCAACATAATCGGCAAAATAATCGTTAAAAATGGATCGATATGCTTGATTGGGTTAAGCGTTAACCTACCCTGTAGTTTGGCCGTATCGTCCCCTAACCAATAGCTAACGAAGCCGTGCATCGCCTCGTGGAGCGTCATCGAAAGCAAAATAACTATAATAACAATCACAATATAGGTAATGTCAGCCGTCATACCTACCATTATAACAGCCCGGTGCGCGTCTTTACTCCTTATTTCATCTTGACGACATACTAAAAAAACGTTATACTGGCAAAGATTGTTAAAAATAAGCGAAAGTAACTAAATGGCAGCACGATGCGAACTAACCGGAAAAAGTAAACAATTTGGCCACAATGTGAGCTTCTCTTTACGTCGCACCAAGCGAGTATTCAAGCCAAATCTTCAGAAAAAGACTTTTGAAGTTGATGGCCAAAAAGTTACGATGATCCTAAGTACTCAGGCGATTCGAACTTTAAAGAAAAAAGGCATTCTAGCCTAACTTCTTGTTAATTTTCCAAAATTAAAAATCCTCCGTCTGGAGGATTTTTAATTGGCGACTAGCCAATTAGCTGCGCGTTAGCTCAACAACTGTTAGTGTAGCTGGAGTACTACTAACTCCCTTACTCTTGTACTTTGACACCGTTTCAACCGGCGCACCAAGCTCGCCAATAAAAGTACTTAGTGTATCTTGCGGAACTTCGTACGATAAGGCACTGTCGGCATAGTGTACCGGAATCACGACTTTCGGGTCAATCTTATGAACCAAACCAGCTGCACCAGTGGCATCTAGAGTATAACCATTGCCACCAACCGGGATTATCAAGATATCAATCACACCCAAAGCTTCAAGTTGGTCTTCACTCATCGATTCATAAATATTGCCCAATAGGCCAATTCGAACATCGCCGACTTCAATGCGGTAGATAGTTGCAAGTTTTTCCTGATCGGAACTATCTAGATGACGCTGAGCGGCAATACCATGAATATCAAATTCTGCGATACCATATTCGCCTGGTCCTTCAATTAAAAGCTTGGCATCCTGACTATTTAACGCAAACCTCGACTCAGTCGCAAGCTCAACGGCGTCCTTAATGACGACATCTTTTAGGCCTACAACCGAAAGCTTAGGATCAGACACAATAACGGCTTTTTTGGTTGATATTAGTACGGTGTTGCCACCTTTATATTCGATTTCAAACATTTTTAATTCTCCTCTACTTCTGGCTCAAGGCGTTATCTTTGTCGGCTAGGACAACGTATTTGCCGTTCAGAATTTCAGTAATAAACCTATCACGAACACTTAATCGATAATAGAACTCTTCATATGATAACACGCTGTAGTTAATATCTCGACCCTCGCCTTTTTCAATAACACTAATCGCCGCTTTGACTTTTTGAGCCGATAAGTTACCGACCATCAGTACATCAACGGCACTAGTCGAGCCGCGGACCAATACGCCTGCAATAAGCGCCAACCTAAGGCCCGGAATCGACCTGATTGCCATACTATATTCATCAGTTGGCTCCGACGCTAGCGATGAGGTGGCCAACTCACCGACATTGTCACCAAAAATAGCTCGTAGCGGCACATAATAGTCATAACGTTGATTAACTTGATAATAAAGCTTGTTGTCTGCACTATCACTAGTTATCACACCAACTTCAAGCATATTTGATAGCTCGCGGCGAACTGAATTTATTTGTTCATCAATTTTGCGAGTAATTTCGCGAACATAAAAAGATTGTCCAGGACTATTTAAAAATAGATGGAGCAATTTAACCCTTGTCTTTGAACCAAATAATGCATCTATCATATTATTTTCTCCCGGATAACTTTCGTGTTCTATAATATCACGATTAATCGCGCATAGCGAGTTGCTCTTTAAGGTACTCTTTTGCTTCTTTTACTTCAAACCATTGAATAAATTTATGTCTTCGGAACCACGTTAGCTGACGCTTCGCTAGGCGCCAATCTGCCGTCGCAATCGCTTTTTTGGCATCATCATTTGTAATTTTATTATCGATTAAATCATGGATGATTGGATAGATATTCGACTTCATAGCCTCGCCAGACCAGTCATATTTTTTGCCCAACATTATTGTCTCTTGGACCACTCCAGTTGCTAACATTTGTTCAAAACGTTGTGCGATTCTCTTTTTTATCATATCTTTGTCAGTTGCAATTCCTACAACTATAGTATTGTCGGTAGGTGTTATGCGACGCTTTTTGTCAGAATCATGGCTTTCAATCGCTCGAATTACATATCGCTTGTTTTTATAGTTTTCAGGTAGCTTTATGTTGTTTTTATCACAATATTCATATAGTCCTTCTATATTCATAGTCTCCAGTTTAAGCCTAATAGAAGAATCGGCTTTTTCGCCAAAGTTATAATCTAATACGACTGAGTCAATATATAATCCAGTACCACCAACCAAAAACGGGACGTGTCCTCGAGCTCGAATTTCACCGATTTTTTGAACAGCATATTGTTTAAAGTCTGCTGCCGAAAAATACTCGCCTGGATTCACCAAATCAAGCCCCCAATGCGGCACCTTAGCTTGTTCTTCTGAGGTTGGTTTTGCTGTGCCAATATCCATCGATCGGTATATGGTACGCGAGTCAGCACATATTATTTCGCCATCGAAGGCTTCAGCTAATTCAACCGCCAGTGAAGTTTTACCACTAGCAGTCGGTCCAACAATAACAATAAGCGGCAGTCCTAGAGATTTGGTCGCCATCGTAGCCCTTCAAAATTATTGACAATATAGTTTGTACAAATAATACCCTCCTGTGCGAGAAGTTGAGCTTGCGCATCCCTTCCGCCATGAAAACCAGAGGCAAGACCTCCGAAACGATTCACCAACCGATGCCACGGTAAATTAGCATCGCCAAAGTGTGCAATACCACCCACAACCCGTGAAGCATATGGATGACCAGCCAGCGCCGCCAAATCACCATAGGTAGTTACCTTCCCAGGCGGTACTTGAGCCATAAGCTCCTCGATTTTGATACGAAATATTGCATCTGCCATAAAAACGCGCTTCTATTTGTCGCCTTCGATTAATTTAATAGTTATCGACACAGCAGTCCAATCAAGACAGTGAGTCAAATCACTATTCGTACTGTCAGTAACATTCCAAGGGTAGTCACCAAATAAGATTGCGCCCGATGTTGGAAGACCTGCCTTAATCGAGTCATGTAAATGGTGGGTATTATCATCAATTAGCACGTCAGCGCCAATGCGCTTACATACTTCACCCTTCGAACCTCCCCACCCCACAAACTCCATTGAAGTAAATACACCCGAAAGCTCACGATCGAGCATCTCCTGGGTAAAG
>JAJXYZ010000050.1 GCA_021780305.1 bacterium
GGACGGCTTGCGCTCGATCTCTTCACCATTCTTTGGATTAATTCCCCAAATGGCATCAACGTCTAGAGGTGAAGGTAGATAATCAACCATGATATCAAGAAGCTTCTCGACGATAACACCGCGACCATCACCACCACTTACTAGGAAAAAGTTACCTGCAAGAACGCGCTTACGAAGTGAAGCTTTTAGTTCAGGAATAGTAATCGATTCCTCGCCCTTTTCCAAGAACCTTTCGAATAGTGCATCATCAGCTTCGACGGCAGCTTCGACAAGTAGGCTTCGGGCATTCTTTGCTTTTTCAAGCATATCGGCAGGGATTTCACCCTGAACCAATTCATGATCGGCGTAGTCTGTGTATGTGTAGGCTTTCATCTCGACAAGATCGACGACACCATTGATATCCTTTTCAAAACCAATCGGCAAATGAATCGGAAGTGCATTTTTGGTCAAACGCGCATGAATAGTGCCGAGTGATTTGTAGAAATCTCCACCGGTCTGGTTAATCTTGTTAATGAAACAAATTCGTGGCACACCATACTTGTTAGCCTGGCGCCAAACAGTCTCGGACTGAGCTTCAACACCCATCTTACCGTCAAAAATCGTGACGGCACCGTCAAGAACGCGCAAAGAACGCTCAACTTCAGCCGTAAAGTCAATGTGACCCGGTGTATCGATGATATTAATCTTGTGGCCCTTCCAAAAACAGGTAACAGCAGCACTGGTAATCGTAATTCCGCGCTCTTTTTCCTGCGCCATCCAGTCAGTTGTAGCACTGTCGCCATTTGCACCGCGTACTTCACCAATCTTGTGATTAATACCGGTACGATATAGGATACCCTCGGTTGTTGTAGTCTTACCGGCATCAATGTGCGCAATAATACCAATGTTACGTAAGTCCTTTAGTGGGACATGTTTTTCTGCCATAGGGTTCTTCTTATCCTTTACTTAAATATTTTTTGCCATAAATAATAGCTCTTATCTGTCATTATATCAAACTTTAACGCCTTATTCTAGTAGTCGGGTCACTCTAACAGCTCTAGTTAACTATTGGGTAGCCTAGAAACAAAAGAACGTCCAAATCGCGGACGTTCTTTTTCTGTCCTAGCACCTACTAAGTGCGGGCGAAGTGAGCAAAGGCTCGGTTGGCTTCGGCCATCTTGTGAGTGTCTTCCTTCTTCTTGTAAGCAGCACCGGCTTCGTTGTAAGCATCAACAATCTCAAGCGCAAGACGCTGTGAGTATGGAATACCCTTACGTGAACGAGCTGATTGAACTAACCATGAAAAGGCATAGTGCAACTGGCGGTGTCCCGAAACTGGGAATGGAATCTGGTAGTTTGCACCACCGACACGACGAGATTTAACTTCGAAGTTTGGTGAAACATTCTTTAGAGCGCGCTCAAAAACAGCTAGTGGATCTTCACTGCCAAGTTTCTTAGCGGCAACTTCTAGGGCGCTATAGACAGCACGTTCAGCCACAAGTTTTTTGCCATCGAGCATCGACTTGTTGATTAGACGTTGGACCATAACACTCTGGTATTTGCGGTCTGGATTTAGACGTCGTTGTAGACTTGCGGTAACTTTACGAGGCATTACTTGTCCTCCTTCTTAGCACCGTACTTCGAACGGCCTTGTTTACGTTTAGCAACACCTTGAAGATCAAGGGCGCCACGCACGATATGGTAACGAACACCTGGAAGATCTGGCACGCGTCCACCACGAACAAGCACAACGGCGTGCTCCTGTAGGTTGTGACCTTCACCACCAATATAGGCCCAAACTTCTTGCTGGTTCGTTAAACGAACACGGGCAACCTTACGAAGGGCTGAGTTAGGCTTTTTAGGTGTTTTTGTAGTTACTTTGACACAAACACCACGCTTAAGTGGGCCGTTTTGCTCGTAGTAACGAGTCTTTAGCGCGTTGTGAATACGGCCGAGCGCAGGCGACTTACTCTTTTTCAGAGCAGTCTTGCGTGGCTTTCGCACTAATTGATTGATTGTTGGCATTAATACTCCAATTTTATTATTACAATTAAATAATCAGAATGTCGCAATCCATGAATGAAATATTATTTCAAGCATCTTCAACATTCTATAACTAATTTTTAACTTTTACAGATTGAACTCAGCATGTTCGTTCTGTGTCATACTTACTATCCCGCATAGATTTGTACACATTCAAATAATCTATATGGTTCGCAAGAGGAAACTCACTGGTTAGTATAGCAAGAAAAGCACTTTTCGTAAAGAGATAGCCTGCCCGGTAACCTATTTACAAAACTATCCGCCAATTGGCGGATAGTTTTAGTGACACAGACTAAGCCTAAGCGGCTAGTTCAACGTCTTCGGCGATTTCGCTTTCCAGCTCTTCGTCCATCTCGAGTGTACCGTCAGCCCGACGGGCACCGGTACCAACTGGAATCTTGCGACCAATGATCACATTCTCCTTTAGTCCGTGTAGCCGGTCGATACGTCCACTAACTGCAGCGTTGATAAGGACACGAGTTGTATCCTGGAACGATGCGGCCGACAGGAAGCTATCTGACCAAATTGACACCTTGGTAATACCAAGTAGCAACTGAGTGTAGCCAACAAGCTCTTTACCTTCAGCGGCAAGATCAGCGTTAGCTTCGACCACAGCAGCCTTCGAAACGATATCACCCGTCACAAAGGTACTATCACCTGGACTCTCGATCTGAACACGACTAAACATCTGACGCACGATAATCTCAAGGTGCTTATCAGCCACGTCTTGACCCTGTGCGGCATAGATACGAAGTACTTCGTTAATAATGTATCGTTGAGTATTTTCAGTACCCTTTAGACGCATTAGATCATGAAGGTTTAGCGAACCAATCGTTAGACGATCACCGGATTCGACTGAATCACCAGCCGCAACAACCAACTGGTTGCTGCCAGGGATTTCGTAACGAACCGGCGAGCTAGCGTTAGCCGCAATCACAATCATCGAATCAGTCACTTCGACTAGACCATCAAATGGTGCAATCAGTGGTTTCGATTCACTCTCACCAGTTGCCAGGACATCACCAACTTTAACGTTGCTGCCTGACTTGACGGTCACAGTACGACCTTCAAGCTCAAGATTTTCAACATGTCCAGCCTCTGGCGTGACTTGAACGATATACTTTTTGCCATCTTCCCATACATCAACCAGACCAGTCACCTCTGTAACGAAAGCTTGGCCCTTAGGTGTACGTGCTTCAAACAACTCTTCAACACGAGGCAAACCTTGCGTAATGTCACCACCTGCGACACCACCGGCGTGGAAGGTACGAAGCGTTAGCTGAGTACCAGGCTCACCGACTGACTGAGCGGCAATAACACCGACCGGTTGGTCTTTGGCGACCAATTGGCCGCTTGCCATATCGATACCATAACTTCGACGTGGAATACCACGAAGATTTTTGGTCGAAATAACACTTTGAATACGAACTTCTTTGATATCTTCATCAGCTTCGATTCGATTCGCAACTTCACGAGTAATTAGTTCGTCAGCTTCTATGTATCCAGGAATAGCTTCAGCTGTATAGCGACCAAACAATCGGTTGCCAAAGGCAATCATTGTAAGTTCTGACTCGGAACGATAAATCGTAAAGCCATCATCACTATTTGGCATATCTTCAACCGTAAAGACATCTTGCGAAACGTCGACCAGGCGCCTTGTTAGGTAACCAGAGTCGGCAGTCTTAAGAGCGGTATCAATCAGACCCTTACGTGCACCACGAGTGGCCACGAATTGCTCAAGTGAGCTTAATCCCTGCTTGTAGCTAGAACGAATCGGCAACTCGATCTCGCGGTTTGTTGCGTCCACCATGATACCAATCATCGAACTGGCTAACTTAACGTTACTAATATCACCACGAGCACCAGAGTTAACCATAACGCTAATACTTGTATCCATGTATTTAAGCTTGGATTGCAAGAACTCAGTAATATTACGGTCAACACTTCGCCACGAGGCAACAGTTAGGCTGTAACGCTCTTCCTCGGTAATCAAACCTTGGTCAAACTGCTCAGAGATAAGCGCCGTCTTGGCGTCACCTTCAGCAATAAAGGTTGCTGTTTCGTCAAAGCTAATGTAGTCATCCTTACCCGTTGATACGGCCGCGATAGTGGCAAAGCGGAAGGCCAGACCCTTCATGCGGTCGGCAATTTGAGCGGTTGTTTCAGCGCCGTATGTATCAAAGATTCGAGCCAAAACGCGCTTTAGCTGCTTTTTAGTCTGAACATTGTTGTCGTACGGGTAATCAGCTGGCAAGATTTCGTTAAAGAAAACTCGGCCAAGCGTAGTTTCACGCATTTCACCGCGGGTTAAGACCCGGATTGGTGACTGTAATTGCAAGACCTTGTTATCGTAAGCCATTTCAGCTTCATAAATTGAGCTGAAAGCCTTAACCTTATCGGTCTGGGCACTTGGCTTTACATATGTTAGGTAGTAATTACCTAAAACAACGTCCTGACCAATATTTAGGACTGGTGCGCCATCGGCTGGCTTCAGTAAGTTGGCGGTCGCGCTCATCAGTTCACGAGCTTCGCGCTGGGCATCAACTGATAGCGGCAAGTGAACGGCCATCTGGTCACCATCGTAGTCGGCATTAAAGCCGTTTGCGACTAGTGGGTGTAAGTGAATCGCCTTACCTTCAACCAATTTTGGCTGAAAAGCCTGGATAGACAGACGGTGAAGCGAAGGCGCACGGTTCAAAAGAACGTACTTTCCTTCAATAACAGCATCAAGCGCATCCCAAACTAGGGCATCGCCGGCTTCGATTAAACGAGTAGCCGATCGGATATTGTAGGCGTGTTCGTTACGAATCAACCAGCTAATTACAAATGGCTTGAAGAGTTCAAGCGCCATCTGCTTTGGAATACCACATTGGTTAATCTTTAGCTTTGGACCGACAACAATAACGGAACGTCCCGAGTAGTCAACACGCTTTCCTAAGAGGTTCTGTCGGAAACGACCCTGTTTACCCTTTAGCATGTCACTAATAGATTTAAGACGTCGGCGTCCACCGGTTGCATTTACAGCACGGCCACCACGAGCGGCAGAGTTGTCGATCAAGGCATCGACAGCTTCCTGAAGCATACGCATTTCGTTACGACGAATCACCTCAGGTGCATTTAGGTCGATCAGTTTCTTTAGACGGTTGTTACGGTTGATAACACGACGGTAAAGGTCGTTTAAGTCAGATGTAGCAAATCGTCCGCCAGTAAGTTGAACCATTGGGCGTAGATCTGGTGGAATAACTGGCAAAACGGTTAGCGTCAAACTACTTGGTTTAATACCAGCGGCAAACATACTTTCAAGTACCTTTAGACGCTTCAGAAGTTTCTTTTCGCGTTGGCCCTTGGCGCCAGCTGCTTCTTCGCTTAGCTGAGCAATTAATTTCGGCAAGTTAATCTCGTCAAGTAACGCCTTAAGAGCTGTACCGCCCATACCAACTTCAACCAATTCTTCGTACTCTTCTGGAAGATTACGGAAATCGACTTCGTTAATAAGTGCACCCTTAACTAGGCTGTCAAGTTGAGCTTTTTTAACTGTGTAGTTTTCATTCAACTCTTCAACTTCGCGTGACATTTGCTCGGCAAGAACCTTAACATCGGCATTTTCAGCCTCGGCTTCACGTTCGTAGCGAATTTTGATAGCGGCGCGACCAGCTTCGGTCTCGGCTTCAAGATCGGCCAGGTATTGATCACGTTTAGTTTCGTCAACCTTCAAGATTACGTAAGTTGCAAAGTAAGCAATGCGCTCTAGGTTACGAACTGTAATGCCTAGAAGTAGGCTCATGGCACTTGGTGTACCACGCATAAACCAGATGTGAGCAACAGGCGCTGCTAGGCTAATGTGAGCCATACGCTCGCGACGAACGATTGATTTGGTTACCAAATCACCGTTTTTGTCGATAGCGGCTTCGCGTGAACGAACACCCTTTAGTTTGTTATCGTGTGGGTTTATGTCTTTGACTGGACCAAAAATTCGTTCACAAAACAGACCATCGCGCTCTGGTTTTTGTGTTCGATAGTTAATCGTTTCAGGTTTAGTAACCTCACCGTAGCTCCACTTCAAAATATCTTCTGGGCTGGCTACTGCTAGGCGAACTGCGTCAAAGTCGGCAATACCGTTGTTTGCTATAATACGGCTCATATTACGCCTCCTCCTTGATTTCTTCTATTTCATCAATATCCTGAATGGTTACGCCGTCTCCTAAGTCACCAAAGTCATCAGCTTCGTCCATTACAGTCTCTTCATCATCATCTGATACAGGCAAAGCCGCCACTGGCTCACCATTGATAACACTACCGATAACTTGCTCAGCATCGATAATCGCATCTTGTGATTCATCCAGCAGATCAACCCGTAGGCCAAGACCTTGCAATTCCTTAACAAGGACATTAAATGATTCTGGAAGCTTTGGACCAACAATCTTTTCATTCTTAATGATTGATTCGTAAGCTTTAGCACGACCATAGACGTCGTCTGACTTAATCGTAATCATTTCCTGAAGAGTTGCGGCCGCACCATAGGCTTCAAGTGCCCAAACTTCCATCTCGCCGAAGCGCTGGCCACCGTTTTGAGCCTTACCACCTAGTGGCTGTTGAGTCACCATCGTGTAAGGACCGGTTGAGCGGGCGTGGATCTTGTCGCTAACCATGTGGTGTAGCTTCAACATATGCATCACACCGACGGTTGTGCGCTCTTCAAATGGCTCACCAGTACGACCGTCGATTAATTGACTTTTACCATCGCGGGCAAAACCAGCTTTAATTAACTCGGCACTAATTGTTTCGTCTGTCACACCGTTAAATGGTGGCGTCGCAACCTTGTATCCAAGGGCACGTGCGGCCATTCCAAGGTGAGTTTCAAACAACTGACCAATATTCATACGTGATGGCACACCAAGCGGGTTCAAAACAACATCAACTGGCGTTCCGTCTTCCATATATGGCATATCTTCAAGTGGCAAAATACGAGCAACAACACCCTTATTACCGTGTCGTCCAGCCAACTTGTCGCCGACTGAAATCTTGCGTAGTTGCGCCACGAAAATCTGAATTTGCATCAAAACACCGGCTTTAAGCTCATGACCGTTTTCACGACTAAAGATCTTAACACCAACAACTTTACCGCCACCAGCATTATTCATACGCTGTGAAGTATCGCGGACATCCTTGGCTTTTTCACCAAAGATAGCACGTAGTAGTCGCTCTTCGCTGCTCAGTTCTTGCTCACCCTTAGGCGTAATCTTACCAACCAAAACATCACCGGACTTTACCTCTGATCCAAGTTGTATGATACCGTTTTCATCAAGATGGCGAAGCGATTCTTCGCTAACATTTGGAATATCGCGAGTTACAATTTCAGGGCCAAGCTTGGTTTCACGGACTTCAACAGTGTAATCTTTAATATTCACACTT
>JAJXYZ010000024.1 GCA_021780305.1 bacterium
GCAGTGCGCGATCGATTACGCTGCTCTTCCATTTTAGCGTCAAACTGTTCGCGCCAGTTATCGGGTAAATCAATGCCCTGCTTGAAAGCTTCTTCAGTCGATAGTTCGACGGGAAAACCATAGGTATCATAAAGTGTAAATAATACCGATCCAACTTCAATGGGGCCATTCGAAACAGTAAACATTTTTTCAAATTCTTTCAGACCCTTGCGAAGTGTCTGGCGGAAGGCTTTCTCTTCTTTTACAAGCACGGCAATAATAGCATCGCGGTTGTCTGCGACTTCTGGAAAATCGTCGTGATATAAATCAGCAATTACTGGCACAATTTGCTCCAAAAAGTTCTGCTCGATACCCAAATCAAATGCAAAGCGGATAGCCCGACGAATCAGGCGACGCATGACATAACCTTGCTCTTTGTTATTTGGTACACAGCCATCAACTGCTAGGAACGTGGCAGCGCGCAGATGGTCGGCGATAACCCGCATGCTCTCGGTGTGGCTGTCGTAGCGCTTACCGCTTAGTTTCTCTAGCTTTTCGATAATTGGCCACATTAGGCTAATTTTAAAGACATCGGGGTCACCCAGCTTTGCGGCAGCAATACGCTCTAAACCAGATCCATGGTCAATATTTGGTTTTTCAAGTGGCGCAAATTCACCTTCAGATACTTTTTTGTAAGCCATAAAGACGTTATTGCCGATTTCCATAAAGCGGCCACAATCACAATTTGGGTGGCAAAATTCACCAAATTCTGGATTGTGTGGCGTGCCAAAATCATAAAACATCTCACTGTCGGGCCCACATGGATCACCGACCGGTGTAGTTTCAGGCGAACCATTGCGGCTCCACCAGTTTTTACTACCATCGTAATAAAAGATTCGCTCACCATCCTTAATACCACGCTTATAACCATCAGTTTCAGACCCAATTTCGGCTTCACCAGCACTTAATCCAGCAGCTTCAAATAAACTTTTCCAAACAACAGCGGCGTCCGTATCTTTTGGGATTGAATACCGGTCGTTTCCGATAAAGCAAGTCACGTAAACTCGGCTCATGTCTAGTTCAACGACACCAGACAAAAACTCAAACATCCATTCAATTTGCTGTCTTTTAAAGTAGTCACCCATGCTCCAGTTACCAAGCATTTCAAAGAAAGTTGTATGGCGATTGTCGCCAACATCGTCAATATCCTGGGCGCGCAAACAAGTTTGCGAATCGACAATCCGCTGTCCGTCCGGATGGGGCTGCCCTAACAAAAACGGAATCATCGGTTGCATACCACTACCGGTAAATAATGTCGTTGGGTCATCTTTTAAAACTAAAGGGGCGCGCTTTACAGCGACGTGTCCTCGTTCTTCAAAAAACTTTAAATAGGCGTTACGAATTTGTTGAGCATTCATCTCTGTTATTGTACCAGTTTATTCATAATTTTAAATAACAATCCCACCGCCCAAACAAATATCACCGTCATAGATAACAACCGATTGGCCAGATGTGACAGCTCGTTCAGTATTAGCCAGCTTTAACCGAACATTACTTTCTTCAAAACTTAGCTCGGCCTGAACCAATTTAGCGCGGTGACGTACCCTAATTTGGTACATACCGGGTGATGGCGCATCATTAATCCAGTGAGTATTGCCGAGTCGAATATCGGTCTTCCATAATGCTCCATCATTCAAATCAGTTGTAACATAGACTTCATTTTTATTCATATCTTTGCCAACCACGTAATAAGGCAAACCACCACCAACATCAAGACCATGACGTTGTCCTAAAGTGTAAAAAATCGCACCATCATGTTGACCCAAAGTCTTGCCGGTATTCTTATCAATCACAAGGCCTGGTTTTTGTTCAACATATTGCGACAAAAATTCACGAATGCCAATTTTGCCAACAAAACAAATTCCCTGACTGTCTTTTTTGGACGCGGTGTAAAGACCGCGCTTTGTAGCCATTTCGCGCACCTCCGGCTTGGTAAAATCACCAAGTGGGAATAGCGTCTTTGAAAGCGCCTCGCCAGTCACACGGTACAAAAAATAAGTTTGATCCTTGTTAGTATCAGCGGCCAGCTTGAGCCGGGCAGCAGGCTTGTTGGCGGGGCTTGTCGCCGAAGGCGAGCCAAACGCCACAGGCGTGCCAGCGGTACCCTGTAGAGTGTGTCCAGACAATGAGCCTGCTGCCCAGCTTGAGCTAACAACCCGGGCATAATGCCCAGTCGCAATCATGTCAGCACCATCTTCCAGTGCGGTCTCTAAAAACAGCTTAAATTTAACTTCTTGATTACACATAATATCCGGATTTGGCGTACGGCCATCTCTGTATTCATCTATCATATAGTTAACAACTTTTTGTTTGTATTCATTTTCGAAATCGAATACTTTAAAATCAATCCCAAGTTGCACCGCAACCCGCTTGGCGTCAGCTAGATCATCCGCCCATGGACAA
Organism: bacterium; assembly: GCA_021780305.1. GTDB lineage: Bacteria > Patescibacteriota > Saccharimonadia > Saccharimonadales > Saccharimonadaceae > UBA1547. The sequence goes on from JAJXYZ010000024.1 coordinate 2,443, forward strand.
CGCATACCCGGCATATCCTGTGTCCAGTTTTTCATATAAACACCGGTTACATCGTAGCCCTGCTCGACCAAAAGCGCCGCAGTTAGCGACGAATCAACACCGCCGCTCATGCCAACATAAACTTTGGTCACTGGCTGGCTCCAAATTCAAAAACAATAATTTTAAATAGTTCGCTAACTGCTAACGCCCAACCGTGCGGATTGGTCCACCACCAATATGACCAATCGCGGTCGCCGATAGTTGGATGATTTAAAATCTTAATCCCAACTGTCCGTTTATTAAATTCCAAATCAGCGCGCCTTTGATGATAACCCGATGTTACTAAAATAATGCTTTTTATGTTCAGTTTTTTAAAGATTGTTTGAGTATACTCGGCATTTTGACGGGTCGTTTCAGAAAGCTCGTCGACATAAATCGCTGACTCTGGCACACCATCGGCGATTGCGCGACGTTCCATAACCAAAGCATTACTTGGACCAGTTTTATCCTCAGCTGCACCCGAAAAAATCAGAGTATTAGACCAACCTTTTTTGAATAACGTAATCGCTTCGTCGGTCCGAGCATTTGTGTCGCCACCACTAACCGCCACAATTGCATCGACTGGCTGGCACGGTTCGGTTGAACTTACAATTTCTTTACAGCTAGCAATATCATCGGGCTGTAGGTAAATACTAATACCAATAATGGCCGCGATAACAACTACCGGCAGTAGCAAAAGCGATTTAATCATCGACTTGTCCGATCAAATTCACGCTTAATTTCTTCGATTATAATTTGAGAAGCTTTTAGTGTATTTTCGTCTGTCGACAAGTGACCAAGCGTTAAACGCAAACTGCCATCAGCCAACTCATCTGATAAGCCAATCGCCATCAAAACGTGTGAACGCGTTCCTTTATTAGCGGCACAAGCGCTACCAGTGGCGACTAATACACCGCGGGCTTCAAGACTAAAGACCATTCGCTCGGCATCAATCTTTGGAAATGAGATATGCAAATGACCTGCCAAGCGATGCTTAGGATGGCCTGAAACAACAGCTTCTGGAAAAGCTGCAATCAAATCGGCCTGTAGCTTGTCGCGTAGTTTTTGCAGACGATCAGATTCATATTTTCGATGCTCTGACGCTAGATCTAGCGCTTTTGCGAAACCTACCGTGCCGGCCACGTTTTCCGTGCCACTACGTAGTCCGCGCTCTTGACCTCCACCAACAATTTGCGGTACAAGCTTGACATGACTAGCCGCCCACAATAGCCCAACTTGTTTTGGACCATAAATTTTACCAGCATTAATCGTCAACATATCGACACCAAGCCGTGCGACATTACAGTCAATCTGACCAATACCCTGCGATGCATCAGTATGAAAATAAATTGGAGTTTGATTACCACTTATCAATCGGGTCTGTCGCTCGTGCTTTATAACCTGGGCAATCTCACGAATCGGCTGAATCGTGCCAAGCTCGTTATTGGCTAACGCCACACTAACCAGCTCTGTTTCAGGTCGAATTGCCACTTTAATAACATCGGCAGGTACCAGACCGTGCTGGTCAGCCGACACGATCGTGTTATCGTGGCCAGCAGCAGCCGACAGTACCGCGTGGTGTTCGATATTGGCCGTCACAACATGGCCAGTAACAGCGCTAAACGCTAAATTAATAGATTCAGTGGCACCGGCTGTAATTACAATCTCATCAGCTTTGGCGCCAATATTTTTTGCCAAACTATGTTTGGCCTCTTCATAACGACGTCGAGCTTCGACTGCTGGCGCGTAAGGACTAGATGGATTATAAAAATCGTGACTAAAATATGGCTCCATGGCAGCAAAAACACGGCCGTCCATTGGAGTTGCGGCGGCATGATCAAGATAGATAAGGTCGTTATTCACCTAGTTATTATATCAGCTAAACCGCCATATTAAGGCTGGACTAGGCCGCCAATGTATATAAATCGCGACTAACCACTTCGGCGTATTTTTGAACTCGGTCAATGAAATAGTCAAGATCACCACCTTCAAGCTTTTTATACTGACCACCATCAGTACTGACAAAGATACCATCTTGTTCAGTTACAAGATAACGGAGAGTTCGTGACTGCTCGGGATTAGAGAGTGACCGAGCATGGTAAAACCATTCAGTTGGATGACTATCTGACAAGAAAAAGTTTTGATCGACATTATCTGGTACAGGAAGCAGCGAAGAGCCGATGCGGCCCTCTGTGTTCATTAAATCCCTGAAAATTTCGTCGCTGCGTCGAACAGGATCGACTGATGGCGCAATTTGACCAGTCATAATCATGTTAAAAACTCGATTCATAACGTGCCTTTTGGGCGCATTTAGACGTTTTTCGACTTCAGCGCGACGCTGGGCATGAATAAAGTTTCCTTTGGCGATAATTTCAAGACAGGTATTCCGCTCTTCAGCCTGTTTACCAAGTAGCGCTTCTCGATTTTCGTAAAAATCCGAGCCCCTAACTAATGAATCATAATTAAAATCGACAGTTTGCGGCGCATCAACAACCGGACTAGCCTCGACTATTTCGGGCTGGCTTTGAGTATACTCAGTTTTGGGAATTTGAAACTCACCTGGTGTTAACGGCATAGCTTTTAAGCCTCGCTTATATTTACTGGTTTTAATTTATGTTTAGAGTGCGAATAACGCACGGGCGTTTGCGGTGGTAATCGACGCTATTTCATCCAGACTTATTTGGCGACTGGAAGCGTGATACTGGGCAATATTTTTAACAAACGCTGGCTCATTTACTTTACCACGTAAAGGTACTGGCGTCAAGTAGGGCGCATCTGTTTCTAGTAGTAAGCGGTTTAATGGAATTGAGTTGAATGCTAGCTTTTGAGCTTCGTCCTTTGTAAATGTACTGATGCCGTTCACTCCAATATAAAGACCGCGTGATAGTGCGGCATCGAGATTTAGCTGGTTATCCGTAAAACTATGGATTACACCCCTAATACCCTTAAAGCTATCAAAAATAGGCCAAAAATCATCAAAAGCGTCACGAACATGAAAAATAATTGGTAGATTATTAGCCAGCGCAAACTCGATTTGCCATCTTAAAGCATCAATCTGAACCTCGCGCGGACTATGATTATAAAAATAATCCAAACCAATCTCGCCAACAGCTACAAGCTTCTTTGAACCAGCCAGCTGTTTTATCTCTTTGTAGCCGTCTTTGGTTTCATGAGGGTGAACGCCAATTGCAGCGTATACCTCACCAAATTCGGCAGCGAAAGCGACCGCCCGGCGTGAGCTTTCCTCACTAGTGCCCACGCATATCATCCGATCAATCTCCGCCGCGTGCGCCCGAGCAATAGTATCACTCGAATCTAACGGATAGTCCGCTTCGTGAATATGGCAATGCGTATCTATTAACATAATTAAGCCTTTGCGGTACGCGGGTCTGTTGTGTGCAAATAAATCTTTGGATAAAGCACACCTTCAAACGGAACAATCACGCCAGTCTCAAACGTTTTATGAATACGATCTGCTGTATCAGGCAAAAACGGAACTAATAAATCGGCGATTTGAATCAAAGCGCCAACAGCGTAAGCCAGAACTTCAGTTAGATGCGCACTAGCCTCTTCATCTTTTTCAATCTGCTTAGCAATTTCCCACGGCTTGACGTTCTCGATATATTGATTTAGGCTTCGAACCATCAACCAAATTTCATCAATCGCCCGATCAAACTCAAGCTTCTCCATCGACTCGTGATAAGTGCCCATGTCATGCTCACCCTGCGGGGTTTCGCCAATTACACCCGACTGATAACGCGTTACCATACTAGCAATCCGCTGTGTTAGATTACCAAGATCGTTACCAAGCTCGGTATTATAGGCTGTTTCGAACTTTTCCCAGGTAAAATCACCGTCATCCAGCGTTGGAATATGGCGTGCAAAGAAATAACGAAAAGCGTCCAGGCCATATTGATCGATAATCATATTTGGATCAACACCATTGCCCAGGGTTTTACTTTGCTTAACACCACCAACATTCACAAAACCGTGTACCAGCAACTTTCTAGGAAGTTCAAGTCCAAGTCCAAGTAACATCGCTGGCCAAATTCCGGCATGAAAACGTAAAATATCTTTACCAATAACCTGAATATCGGCGGGCCAATACCGCTGCCAGTCTGGCTGATCCGGATAGCCAATAACAGTGATGTAATTCGCCAAAGCGTCAAGCCAAACATACATCACCTGATCAGGGTCGCCTGGCACAGGTACACCCCAACTAAGGTTCTTTCTTGGACGCGAGACACTAACATCCTGCAAACCATCTTTGATAAGTTCCAAAAATTCTTTCTTACGAAATTCAGGAATAATTTCCATTGTGCCGTCATTAATCGCCTGTTTGATTTGATCCGTAAAGGCGCTCGCCTTGAAATAATAGTTTTCTTCGCTTAAGCGCTGGTATGGCTGATTATGGTCAGGACAGATTCCATTATTAGTTTCGGCTTCTTTATCTGTTACAAATGACTCACAGCCCACGCAATACCAACCCTCGTAAGTGTTCTTGTAGAAATATGGCTGAAGTTTTTGCCAAATGTACTGTACGGCTTGAACGTGATGATCATCGGTTGT
>JAJXYZ010000048.1 GCA_021780305.1 bacterium
AGGCACTGGAATGTGCGCCATTAAACGATAAGCGACAATAATGCCAAGTAAAATAAACAGCCGTTTTTGCATATCGCGGTTTTTTAACGATTGAAAGATTGTTTTCCAGTTCACTTTAGATTCTACCCCTTACTATCATCGATTATTATCACTCCGCAAAGTACGACCTTAATCATACTTTGGGAAGAGTAACAATTACTTCTTATCGGATTTTTCAGCTTCTTTAGTCGACTGTTTCAATGGTACCGCAGTTTTTACAAAAGTTCCACCGGCTTTTACAACAGCAGCTTGGACACTTTTGCTTGCACCGCTAACGTGCAGGTTAATCTTGGCAGTAAATTCTCCGCGCAAAATTACCTTGACTGTGTGAAACGGTGTAGCGATGTAGCCGGCCTTAAATAGCGTGTGGCTATCAACTGTCTTACCGTCAAAAGCGTTCAGGTGATCAAGATAGACTACCTGAGCACTAGTTCGTAAGCTTTTGAAACCGCGAGCCTTTGGCACAGCCTTAGCAAGTGGACGCTGACCACCCTGGAACATAGCGCCGAGTTTCTTACCGGTACGAGCGCCTTGACCCTTGGTACCACGACCAGCGGTCTTACCCTGGCCAGCTGAAATACCGCGGCCAACGCGTTTGCGATCAGGTGTCGCTTCAACAATTAGCTCATGATACTTAGTCATTATTTTGTCTCCTCAGATTTGACGGCTTTTTTAGCTGTCCTAGGTGTTGAGTTGATCCATTGATCACGTGGTACCATGCTTTTTAGAGCTTCAATTGTTGCGTAGGCAATGTTGACTTTGTTGGTTGAACCAAGTGATTTAGAAAGTAAGTTACGAATACCGGTTACACCGATTATCGTTCGGACGACACCACCGGCAATAATACCGGTACCAGGTGCAGCTGGCTTCAAAAGAACTTGAGCGCCAGTAAAGCGAACTTCAGAATCGTGCGGAACAGTCTCGTTAGTAACAGGAATGGTGATTAGGTTCTTTTTAGCGACGTCGGTTGCCTTAGCAACGGCAGCTTGAACATCAGCGCCCTTAGCCACACCAACACCAACTTTAGTCTTGCGATCGCCAACGACAACAAGTGCCTTAAAGCGAAAGCGGCGACCGCCCTTAACGACACGTGAGACACGGTCGATATTAATAACTAGTTCTTCGAACTCTTTTGGCTCCTCAGGAGTCTGGTTGCGACGATCGTCACGGCGTTGATTACCACCACGGCTTGGTCGTTGTGCCGGCGCGCTAGTTGGCGCTACAGTTTTAGTTTCAGTTGTTTCAGCCATATTAGAACTCCAAACCTTCCTTGCGGGCTGCATCAGCTAGCGCGGCTAGACGGCCAGCGTATTGGCGTCCATTGCGATCGAATACAACAGCATTAATTTTAGCTTTTTTAGCCTTCTTAGCGATTTCAGCACCAACGTAAGCCGCTTTTTCAGCCTTAGTACCCTTTTCTTTGGTACCAACAGTTGTCGCAGCAACTAAAGTCGTTTGTTTAACGTCGTCAATAATCTGAGCGCTAACATGCAGATTAGTAATTGTAATAGTCAAGCGTGGTCGCTCGGCTGTACCAGAAACCTTTGCACGAACACGGTTTTTGCGAAGTTTCTTGTTAAGTAGTTTTTTTGCAAAATTAGCCATATTACTTACCAGTCTTTCCAGCCTTACGAAGCACAACTTCATCGGCGTATTTAATACCTTTACCCTTGTAAGGTTCAGGTTTTTTAAGTGCGCGGATTTCAGCGGCAACTTGGCCAACTTGTTGTTTATCGATGCCACTAACTGTAATAGTCATCTTTTCAACCGCCAAAGATACACCATCCTGAGATTTGTATTTTACGGGGTGTGAAAAGCCTAGGGCCATTTCGATTTCTTGGCCACCACCGCTTACACGGTAACCGACACCATTGATTTCAAGTTTTTTCTCAAAACCTTTAACAACACCGTCAACGGCGTTGTTTAGTAGTGCGCGCTGTAGACCATGTTGGGCTTTAGCGATCCGCTCATCGTCCTTACGGGTTACAACGGCTGATCCGTCCTCAAGAGCAACAGTCACGTCTGACAGATGAGGTACTACCAATTGTCCCTTAGGACCAACAACGGTAATAGAATCATCGTCGATCGTGATTGTCACGCCAGATGGAATTTGAATTGGTAGTTTTCCGATTCGACTCATATCTATACTCCTTTTACTTTTTAATAAATCTTTAGTAGCAATTCGCCACCGATGTTTTGCTTGTAGGCAACGTGGCCTGGCATAACACCTTTGCTTGTGCTAATTAAAATCATGCCACGTCCATTTTTAATACGTGGAATTTCGCTACCAGAAACGTATACACGTCGGCCTGGCTTTGATAAACGGGTGATTTCATTGATTGTCGAGTTTTCACCCGGTTTGTTGATGGTGATTACCAAGATGTCACGTGGCTTTGCACTTTCGATTTTGACATCAGTAAGATACTTAGCTTTTTGTAACTCTTTGGCGACGACGACCTTCAATTTTGATGAAGGTACACGGATTTCGTTCTTGCCAACCATAACTGCGTTTCGAATGCGAGTTAGTAGGTCAGCGATTGGGTCAGTTGATTGTAATGACATAGCTTATTCCTTTCCTACCAACTACTCTTTGTTATACCAGGGATTTGCCCCTTGCTTGCTTGTTCACGGAAATTGATACGGGAAAGTCCAAATCGGCGCATGTAACCGCGTGGGCGGCCATGTAATGCATCGCGGTTCTTCCAACGTGTTGGTGAACTGTTAAGTGGCAATTTAGCCAAACCTTCTTGGTCACCAAGCTCTTTTAGTTCGGCGCGCTTGGCAGCGAACTTCAAGATCATTTTCTTGCGTTTTTCGTCGCGAGCGACAGCAGATGTCTTAGCCATTAGTTCTTTCCTCCAACTTTTTCAAATGGTACACCAAACTTCTCAAGTAGGGCACGGCTGTATTCTTTGCTACCGCCGCTGATTACAAACGTAACCTGCAAACCATGGAGAACTTGTGTTTCTTCAAATGTCAGTTCTGGAAAAATCGATTGCTCGACAATACCAAGGCTGTAATTACCGTCGCGGTCGAATCCCTTAGCGCCGATACCGTGAAAGTCACGGACACGTGGCAAAGCAATATTAACCAAACGATCAAGAAATTCGTACATACGAGCGTCGCGCAATGTGACGCTAATACCAACGCGATTTAGGCCAGCACGAATCTTGAAACCGGCAATTGACTTTTTAGCCATGCGGTCGACTGGGTGTTGACCAGTAACTTTAGTAAGCGTGTTACGAACAATTTCGTAAAAACGCTTGTCATCTTTGTTCTTGCCAATCCCCGAGCTGACTACAATTTTCTCTAATTTTGGAACTTGATGAATGTTACCAAGTTTTAGTTCGGCTTGTAGTTCCTTCACAAAGGTATCTTTGTACAAGGCTTTCAGGCGAGGAGCGGCAGCGGTAGCGGTTTTAACCATTACTTGATCTCCTTATCTTTATTCTGACGAGCTACACGAACGGTAGTGCCTTCAGCGTTTTTAATTAATCCAACTCGACTAGTTTTACCAGTCTTTTCGTCAATCACAAGCGCAATCTTGTGTAATGGCGTTGGTACGTGAATGTCTTTGTGTCCACCACGTGGATTCAACTGACTTGGTTTGACGTTACGGTGCTTAACACCGATACCTTCGACAAGAACTGCGTTCTTCTTAGTTAGAACTTGCAAAACTTTACCGGTTGTACCTTTATTGGCACCACTGATAAGTTTGACAAGATCACCTTTGATAATACGTTTTACAGTAGCCATATTATAGTACCTCCGGCGCTAAGCTGATAATCTTGGCATAACCAAGGTCACGTAGCTCACGTGGTACTGGTCCAAAGACACGGGTACCTTTAGGATTTTTGTCATCACCAATAATTACAGCTGCGTTGTCATCAAAAACAATCGTGCTGCCGTCTTTACGTTGAATTTGATCGCGAGTGCGAACAATCACGGCTTTAACGACAGACTTGCGCTTAACAACACCAGTTGGGTTGGCGGTTTTAACACTGGCAACAATAATGTCACCAACGCGGGCGTAGCGACGTCCAGTTCCACCTAATACACGGATGCAAAGAATTTCTTTGGCACCACTGTTGTCGCAAACCTTTAGACGGGTTTCTTGTTGAATCATTACAAAGCCTCGTCTTTCAATTCGATTGAACCACGTGATTTCTCAGCGATTGAATCAAGCTTGAAAGCTTTTCGCTTTGAAACGGGTCGTGTCTCGACAATAACAACTTTGTCGCCAATCTTAGCTTCATTGTTTTCATCGTGGGCGGCGTACTTGCGGCTAACAGTATACTGCTTGCCATAAATCGGATGCGTTTCACGACTAGTAACAGTGACGGTGATGGTCTTGTTTGCGACATCCGATGTCACAATACCGGTCAATGTCTTGGCCATATTACTTTTTCTCCTTTAGCTCTATCTGCGCTGCTCGGATAGCAGTGTGAAGTCGAGCGATTTCTTTACGTGTAACAGTTATAACTCGGGGATTAGCTAGTTCACCAGCCGCGTTACCGCGTTTAGCTTGTAGCAAATCGTTAGTCTTAGCAACCAACTCTTCACGCATTTGATCGATAGTTTTAACCTCGGCGGCTTTTTTTGTAGCAGCTGGTTTAGTGGTTTTCTTGTCGGCCATAATTATGCCTGATCCCTTATTATAAATTTGGTCTTAATTGGCAATTTGTGTGACGCTAGGCGCATTGCTTCGCGTGCCACTGATTCCTCAACACCCTTCATCTCGAACAAAACCGTACCGGCTTTGACCTTAGCGACGAAGAATTCTGGGTTACCTTTACCGCTACCCATCTTGACATCCAGTGGCTTACGTGTGACTGGTATGTGTGGGAAAATACGGATCCAAATCTTACCGCCACGTTTGATATGACGAGTCATAGCTTGACGTGAAGCTTCGATTTGACGACCGGTAATGCGCTCGTTACCGAGTGACTGCAGACCGTAATCACCGAAAGCGATATACTGGCCGCGAGTGGCGACACCGTCGTTTTTACCCTTACGGACTTTTCGGTACTTGGTTTTTTTAGGTAATAACATAACTAATCAACCCTTTCACCTTTGTAGATCCAAACCTTAACACCGATGATACCAACGCCAGGGGCGTTAGCACGAGCTGTGTGAAAATCAACATCAGCACGCAGTGTATGTAGCGGTACAGATCCTTCAATAATCTTTTCGCGGCGAGCCATTTCAGCGTTGTTTAGACGACCGGCGACCTGAATACGAACACCCTTTGCACCGGCGTTCATAGTGTTTTGTGCAGCCATCTTCATCGCACGGCGGAAGTTACCACGGCGCTCAAGTTGACGAGCAATATTTTCAGCCACTAGCTTAGCAGCTAGTTCTGGACGCTTAACTTCTTCGATATTAATACGAATAGGCAGGCTAGCAATCTTTTCGATAGCTGTCTTTAATTCGGTTACACCAGCACCACCACGTCCAATCACAACGCCAGCCTTAGCTGTGTGAATTGTAACTGTTACAAGGTTTGCTGAGCGTTCGATCTCGATGCGGCTAATCGTTGGGCGACTTTCGAAGCGCTTTTCAATCAGTTCGCGGATCTTGATGTCCTCACGGAGCCACTTAGCAAAGTCTCGCTTTGGAGCAAACCAACGTGAGTCCCAGTTTTTGTGGAGCTGAAGACGGAAGCTAATTGGGTTTACTTTTTGGCCCATTACTTGGTCTCCTTTTCTTCTGCTACTACAGCCTTAGCTGCAGCTGGCTTTTTCTTAGGTTTAAGACTGCCACTAACTTCGATTAGGATGTTGGCAGATTTCTTTTGGAATGGCAACGCGCGACCACGGCTGGCTGGTTTAAATCGCTTCAAACGAGCCCCAGCAGTAACTGATACGGTTGTTAGCACTAGGCTTTTGCTGTCTAGGCCGTGAGTATTAACAGCGTTGGCGCGAGCGCTTTCGATTGCCTTTACGACCGGCAAAGCAGCTCGTTTTGGCGTGTGAGCCAAAATAACCAAAGCATCGTCAACATTACGGTTATTAACTAGGCTAGCTACAAGTGAAACCTTGCGTGGAGCCTGGTCAACACCCTTAGTGTAAGAACGGACAGTTAGTAAATCAGTCATTACTTCTTGTCCTTTCCACCGTGTTTGCGGAACTTACGTGTTGGGCTAAACTCACCGAGTTTGTGGCCAACCATATTTTCCGAAACAAGCACAGGTACGTGGACTTTACCGTTATGTACGGCAATAGTACGTCCGACCATTTCAGGGTTAATCGTGCTAGCACGAGCCCAAGTTTTGATGATAGTTCGGTCATCTGGAGATAAAGCCGCCACTTTCTTAGCGAGCTTGAAATCAACAAATGGTCCTTTTTTAAGTGAACGACTCATAGTTACTTCTTCCTCTTCGCATCATGGCGAGTCTTTATGATCAACTTACTGACGTCTTTGCGACGACGAGTACGATATCCAAGGGTCAATTGACCCCAAGGTGTACGAGGTGTTCGTCCGATACCGTGTGCACCACCGTCACCACCACCATGAGGGTGATCAACAGCGTTCATAGCGATACCACGGACACCTGGGCGAATACCCTTACGACGATTACGTCCGGCTGAGCCAATCTTGACGTTTTGGTGCTGGACGTTGCCGACGACACCAATCGCTGCAGTTGCTTCCAAACGGAAACGACGGACTTCACCAGATGGTAAACGTACTTGTGCGTAATCACCTTCTTTGGCCATTAGCTGCGCTTTTGTGCCAGCTGAACGAACCATCTGAGCACCATTACCTGGCGTAATCTCGATA
>JAJXYZ010000053.1 GCA_021780305.1 bacterium
TTACGGGTTAACTTACGTACAAACAAACCGATGACGATAATAGTCGCCAGACCGCCAATAATCATAGCTGCAATCGGGATATATAACACAAGTCGCGTTTCTGTGACCGCCGGTGTGTCACCAAGTCCGATTACATAGACATATTTATAAACACCAGGGAATGGTGGCAGTGGCAGATTATCGGAAATTAAACGAATAGTACCCGGTAATATTAGAGCATCGCCCGATGAGCCGATCCCAACATTTTGTCCAAAAACATTACTAACATTAACAGTGTAGCGACTACGGAAATGAGTCGTACCGCTATTTTGAATTGCCACGCTCCAGTCATTATCACCACTAACCGCCCAGGGGGACGTCAATGATATTAAACGCCCAGCCCTTGTTACGTCACCAAGAACCGTAATATAAAGTAATGACGCAATGCGCTGACGAGAGCCAACTACACCGTCAGAAGGTCCAGTATCCGTGCTAGCAAATAAACTAATGTAACGCCCACCTGGTTCGGCATCAAGAGGCGCACTAAGCTGATACGAAACTTGACTTGTTTCACCGGCCTTCAGACTTAAATCCGATCGCTCGAACGTAACCCATTTAGCAACCGCGGACTCCTTAGTAAACGCGTAATCATATTGTTGATCGATAACTTTAAATTCCTCGGCATTCAAAGACACATTCATAGGTTGACTCGATTTATTTGTTACCGTTAGAACACCGCTGTCGGAGGTGCCCGGTGCAACACTTAGCTCACTCCTAAGTGGCGACACCGTTAAACCCTGTAGAGACGCAGCGCTTATATTTGCGGATGGTAAAAAAACCGATCCAACAACAGCCAAGCTCAAACCAGCCAAAACCAGTCTTACATTCATACTACAAGTTTAGCATTTAACTACGTTTGATTAGTTGAACTTGAATATCCGATACGGTATTTATGTAATGCTTAATCGCAAAAGCCTGCGCTTCCTGATTGCGGGTCTGCCACACAGGATCAAGTATGTATGCATAGTTATAATCAAAATCACAACCAACAGGGTAGTGATCTAGCTTGTTATCATCTCGCCACTTTTTATTAAGATATAAAAAGCTCGCCTCTGATATGGCCCGCGAGTGTGTCGGATCCTGCCAGGCGCGCATACTCGAGTAATAAGGACAAATGATTGTCGCGAAGCCTTTTATCGGAATATTGGGATTGTTTGGATCGAATTCGGCTGGTTTTAAAATTCGGAATATTTCATCAAAGAATTGGAAAAATGGATCATTGCGGCTATCCCCATGCGGAATATGCTCAACAAAATTGCTACACTCAATCTCATCGACCGAATTATCGGCGAACTGACTCCATGGAAAAATAAATAAATCCTGAACATAGTCGGTTGAATCTGTTTTAACGATATCCACACCCTTAAAGCCTTCTGGTTTATTGCCACCACAAGCAAGCGAAAGTTTAAGTGGTGTATCTTTTTTAGATTTTGTCTCTTTTACCATAATATTCTCCTTACCACATTATCTGATTAACGGCATCATAATGACCAACTCGCACACGCGCGTCACAAGCAAATTTGTAGCCAAGCTCACGTGCTCTTTGAAAGAACCATAAATCTTGCGTATACACCTGGACCGCACCCTCTGGTGTAACCTCTTGTTTAGTTTTAAACCATTCACCATATTTAAATCTTTTATCTTTAAACATTTCTGTCCTAAACAACGTAAAACCCATCCCTAAACCATTACATGGATTAATCGTGTCGGCAACCGGTATTTGCGGAATAAAATTAAGCGGCATTACCTTTGGGTCACCATAACACATTGGCTGACCATTCTCGCCCTTTGTCCAATATAAGCCACCAATCGCGTCATAGACGTCAATTGACTCATATAATTTTACTAGGCCGTCGGCTGGTGGCGCGTTATCTTCTTCTAGTGTCAGGATATACTTGAACGTGCTTAAATCAGGGTTCTCTAGGATCATCTTGATAACTTGATTATAGGCTTCACCAACTTCCATTCCTTCCATAAAAATCGGACCGACAACCTTCTGGTTCATCGGACGAATTAGGCCTTGCCAGTTTTGTACAATTCGAGCACTAATATAACCGCGAGTTGGGCAAATAATTATCGTTGAAAGATCGCGATAGGTCTTCTCTTTTTCCAGTCGAGAAGTATAGTCACTAGAGTTGTGAATACCTAGATCATTTGGCACTAGAATAGAGGGCTTTGTCATGATAGCCTAGTATATCACGCTGTTAGCCATGCCGTCACTGTGGCATTAGGAACCGTAACTAAACCTTTAACCTCAAGTGCAACAATCGAATATCTTTGCCCGGGTGGAGCCGACAGTCCAAATGTATCGGCTCCAGCTAATCCGACATCGTTATAGTAAGCTCCATAAACAGTATATATATTGTATACATAGGCATAATTTGTCTCTAAACCATTACCACTCGTTGGTGTAATACCATTAACCGTCAACCAAGTGCGGCTCGTTCCGTCAACGGCGTACCAATCGGCATCCAAAACAACGACAGCACTATTATCTTGAGTTGTAGTCAAGCCTAAGCTTGGTAATGCAGAGTCAACATTATAACTGTAAGAAGCGCCTACACCCCCTGAATTACGAAAAACCAGACAGGTTATACCCCAGTGACAAGCGGCTCCGCCCCATGTACTAGAAAGCGTCCAATTATTGCCTCCAACTGAGTCAACTCCTGACCATATATATGCGTTGCACCATTGATTATTGATCGAAACAGATTGCTGAAGCGTAAACGTAACACCATTACCCGTCGGCGTTGAAAACGTATAACCACCGCCTTCAGAGGCAGCATAAACAACTAATAAATCACCCGGTTGAGTTGTAACTGTTGCATTACTCGTAGTTGATGTGACAGTATAATCGGACGAGTAAGACGCTACAAAAAGCGGCGCAACCACTAGAATGCTCCGGGATAGCGATTGTTTAAAATAACATGTGGCATAAAGATAGCCGTGGCGTTATTACGGTTCACCTGATTCGACGAGATTACGGCCGGAAATGCCGCGGTCGCTGCAGTATACATAGCATTCCAATAATTGCCGTGCGCCATGGAAGTATTGGCGACCGTCGTGACACCCATGGTACCGCTCCTTTGGTTTGACATCATATAGTTTTGACCGATATATGATAGCGGCGGATTATAGCTACTCGAAAGAAATATCATACCGAACACATATTCACCCCCTTGAGTAAAAACCGGTGCAGATGACCATTGCGATGATACAAAACTAAGCCAACGCGGACCATGATAATCAGCCGTATTGGAAGTAGCGGCCCCGTTAGCCCAGCTAGTTGATGCCGAATTAATCAAACTAATATTAGTTGTGTTATCTTGATAAAGACCTATCATAGCCGTGACCGTATGCGCATTAGACAGGCTGGTTGCCGTCATATTGGCTGTCATATTCAGAAGAAGTGTATTTGCGGTAATATCTACGGCAAATTTATCGTTCTCTTGGTTCAATCGTTGAAGCATAAGCGTTCTGTTCGCAGTAGCAAGTGTAGCAGTTGCTCCCCTATCCATATTTTGATAATAATCATAGGTAGCGTTCGGTACAGACGCACCAATACTTATCGTGCCGCCGTTCGTCGAGATACTAATTATTCCAGTTGCCGATAGACTAGAGGTTTGTGGAACCGATATATTAAATGATTGACCGGTCGTAGAGGCAATCGTCATAGCCCCTAGACCAACTAAATTAGCTGTACCGCTGGTGTAAGTTGTCTGCGAGTTAGCTAGAGCGATACCGCCACCGCCACCTGCGCCACCATTAATCGAAATTGTCGCCATTGAGCCATTAATACTTTGACTTAATGTAACATTGTTACCGCCGGCAAAAATCACACCACGATTAACCGTACCAGTTGTACCACTAGCATTACCAAGATTACTTATACCAAATCTACCGGGAATATATGTCATTGCTTGCCTATATTATATACCAGTTGCTACCGTTAGACAGCACGTCAATCGAATAATATTGCGCATCAAGTATGTACGTAGTTGATCCATCAATTGTTTGCGCGCTAGTAGTTGCTACAGTAACGTTATTTGTACCGGTATTTGTTATGGTGTACTGATTAGTATTACCGACTGCGGTCGGCAGCGTTAGGGTTGTCGTTCCGCTGACAAGATAAATATAATCTGTATTAGCCGTCGCACCAGCCGTAACTGGCGATGATATCGACGAAATACTCCGATTTATACCACCACTGCTGGCAACTGCCCAGCTTGGTAAGCCACCAGCAACCGTCAGAACATTATTGGTTGAGCCAATCGGCAAACGTACAAAGTTGCCGCTGGAGTCACGATAGTACATATCACCATTTGCACCACCACCACCGGCGGCATCATCAAAAGCCGCGATAACTTTGCGCGTTGTTCCGGTAGTTTGTGTAAAATATAAGCGGTCCGACAGAAATTCAATCGCGCCGGCTTCAGGAGTTGACAATAATGACCCAGAGGCTAATTTTATCGGTGCAGTGCCGGCTGCTGTTGTACCGGGCCTAACCGTAATATTCTGATGGCCGCCGTTGGCGACGTTATCAAGACCGGTGTTGTAGTGTTCTTTTGACAAAAACTGATTAAGAATATCACCCCAGGCCCCATCATCACCGTTAACAGTTGGGAGTCTTTGTTGAACCACCGTTAGGCTCCGTATTTACCGCCGCCAAAACCATTTGGTCTTGTGTTTGGCGTATCAATCGTTTGTTTGACTATCGACTGTGACATTTCGCCCGTCAATAACGCGACAATACCGCGCAGTCCGACAAGGCTGACTAACATTAACCCGCTGTACTTTAAAAAAGTTCGGCGGTCCATCTCTTGATCAGTTATTTTTTGAATTGTTGTTTTATTAATCATATACAAACCCAAACCATCACGAGGTAACTTGAATTAATCATAAGCTAAATTAGCTGATAAATCAATCATATTAGATACAGTAGTAGCTCATCTGTTAGTAGTTTAAGCGGATAGGCTTGTATAATCGGCCCATTTTGCTTATATTTAAATAGATTACATAAATAAGGGAGAGTGTATATGGGACTTGGTAAGGTTGAGATTGTTTTATTAATTGTATTGGTCATCGTTATACTATTTACCGGTGGTAAAAAGTTACCTGAACTTGCACGTGGAATTGGTCAGTCAGCTAAAGAAATTAAAAAAGGTTTCAGCGACGACTCCGAAGACAAAACTACTAAAAAATAGCAAAGGCAGTCAAGGGTGAAGCGATCGATTAGCCAAACACAGCCAGCCACGAAGTTATCAGAACACCTTCGTGAACTTAAAAAACGGATTTTTATATCAGTACTTGCCCTGATTACGGCCGGTGGCTTAGTTTATGTTTTTTATGGCCCAATAATCGAACTGCTGCGGTCACCGCTTGGATTTCCGCTTTACTACAACACGCCGGCCGGCAGTTTTACTTTTATCATGCGGATTTGTTTAACCGGAAGTCTGGCGATTGCAATGCCGGTCTTGGTCTATAACCTAGTTATGTTTACGCGACCAGCTTTTCCAAAGGCCATAACTAAGAAGAGGGTATACTTAACAGCAACTGCATCATCGATTCTTGCCATTTCTGGCGCCATCTTTGCCTATACTTGCATCCTGCCTGGTACACTCCACTTCTTTGCTGGTTATCAAATCGGTGGCATCACCGCCCTGATATCTGCCGACAGTTATCTTAACTTCGTAATTAACGTACTCGTAACATTTATCTTGGTTTTTCAACTTCCACTTCTAATCAACTTCATCGACATTATTAAGCCGTTAAAACCTAAAAAATTATTTAGTTATGAAAAATGGGTAGTTTTAGGCAGTCTAATAATTAGTTTGATTTTACCGTTTAGCTATGACCTTTTAACAAGCTTATTGGTCGCCTTACCTATCATAATCCTGTTTAACCTATCCATTGTCATCGTGCTCATGCGGCACAATGCACAAAATCGTCGAGCCCAAGTTGCTAAAAAAGCTGAATTAATCGCCGCCCGAAACTCAAACGAGATTGCCGACTTGCCACTAGATTATTTCGCACTTGAAAGTAATTATAATCAAAACGACGAATCCCTAGTCGCGATTAATCCAAGCCGCTCACAGCGCGCCGGTATGGATATCGTATCGACGAAAAAGCCACCCGTTCCAGTTAAACCAGCTGAGTGGTACTTACGTAAGCATCAGCCGATAACACCAAATTCGCACGCTCGACAAATATCTGATTTTCTAATCGCTCCTGGCACTAATCGCGCTTCAGCATAACCGTAAATGCTTCAGACGGAATATCAACCTTTCCAAAACGTTTCATGCGCTTTTTGCCTTTTGCCTGTTTAGCCAGTACTTTCTTTTTTCGAGAAACATCACCGCCATATAGACCAGTCGTAACGTCTTTGCGATATGCCGACAAATCAGCTCGCGCAATAAACTTGCCACCAATTGCTGCCTGTAAAGAAACTTGAAAATTTTGACGC
>JAJXYZ010000028.1 GCA_021780305.1 bacterium
CGAGTTAACAGTTAGAAGTAGCGGCGAAACAATCATATTGACACGCGACACACTGCTTGATAAACTGGTCTGACCGTAGGCATTGTTTATAGATATACGCTACATGTAGTGTTTATGGGGCTAGAATAAGCGCCATTTATGATAAAAAGGAATAATAAATTATGAAAAAGCTGTACCAAATTACCGCCGAAGGAAAAAAAGTACTCGAAGCCGAGTTGGCCAGTTTAAAATCTGGTCGCGGTGCTATCGCTAAAAAAATTGCCGAAGCTCGTGATTTTGGCGATTTAAGTGAAAATGCCGAATACGATGCCGCTCGCGAAGAGCAAGGATTACTCGAGAGTCGTATTGCTGAAATCGAAGATATTTTACTGAATGCCGATTTAATGAAAAGCGGCAGCAAATCCAAGGTTTCGCTTGGTAGTAAAGTTACGCTAAAAAATGGTGAAAAAATTGTAACTTACACAGTCGTTAGCCCAGTTGAAGCCGACCCATTAGCTGGTAAAGTTAGTAACGAATCACCAATTGGTGGATCAATCTTTGGTAAAAAGGTTGATGACATCGCTACAATCTCAACTCCAAAAGGGGATGTTAGCTACACGATTGTTGGTATTGCTTAAACGCAATTAGAGCAAATTCAACGCCGCCCTGATTTATGGGCGGCGTTTAATATAGGTGTCAATCTGTATTTGGAGATGTAAAATATACTTGACCAAATATTTATAAGTACTATACTTAATATAGTAATTAATTTAATAACTCTTTTGAAGGAGATGTGTTCATATGACTAAAATTGCTGTTGTTGTCGGAAGCATTAGGGCTGAATCACTCAATAACTTGTTGGCTAAAAATCTTGAGCGACTAGCGCCTGAAGGCACTGAATTTGACTATGTTGATATTGCGTCGTTGCCTTTGTTTAGCCAAGACTTGGAAGGCGAATTTCCAACAGAAGCCCAAGCGCTTAAAGATAAAGTTGAAGCGGCTGACGCTATCCTGTTTGTAACACCTGAATACAATCACTCTATGACTGGTGTGCAGAAAAATGCCATCGACTGGGGTTCACGTCCATGGGGAAGCAACTCCTGGGGTGGTAAGCCGACTGGTATTGTGGGCGCGACGATTAGTCCAAACGGTACTAAATTTGCTCAAGCAGCGCTAGCTTCAATTATCGAATGGTTTAAATCACCACTTTATACTGACGAAACAGTTACCTTAACGGTGACTGATGAGACTTTTGATAATGACGGTAAGTTGCAAGCTGATGTTGAAGCCGACGCGAAACGATACATCAATGGTTTTGTAGCGTGGATTAAGGATGCCCCGACTCATACAGGCGCTTAAACTATATAAAAAAACGCAAAATAGCCAACTTTTGGGTTGGCTATTTTGCTATACTAAGATAAGTAGTCTGAGAAAAAAGGGGAATTATGATTGAAGTTAAGGGTGTGACTAAAACGTACGGCAAAAAGCAGAATGCGTTTATAGCGCTTGATGATATTAACTTTGTGATTCCCGATGGCGCTAGTGTTGCTATCGTCGGCAAGTCCGGATCGGGCAAATCAACTTTGATGCATGCTATGAGCGGCTTGGACAGACCAGAAAAAGGTCAAGTCGTTATTGATGGTATTGACATACTAAAGCTTAGACAGAAAGCCGTGGATCGTTTTCGATCGGAAAAGATTGGCTTTATCTTTCAATCATTTTTTGTTCAAGCTAATGAATCGTCTTATGATAACGTGGCATTACCGCTTGAAATTGGTAATTTGTCGGGGCGAGCTCGCAAAAAACGCGTGATTGAAGCCTTACAGGTTGTGGGTATCGAGGAAAAAGAAAAGCAAAAGGCTCGTAATCTTTCAGGTGGTCAAAAGCAGCGCCTGGCGATTGCGCGGGCGATTGTTAATCGACCAAAAATTATTTTCGCCGATGAGCCAACCGGTAACCTTGATTCGACAACTGGGGCGACGATCGAAAAACTATTATTTGGACTCAATAAAAAAAGTGGCAGCACGCTGGTTATCGTCACGCATGACGAAGACTTGGCAGCAAAATGTGACATGCGAATATATATCAAAGATGGCAAGATTGACCAGATTGTGAGTGAGGTAAAATAAATGAAAACAGTTGATATTATTCGTCGAGCTGGTCGAAGTTTAAAACATGCCAAAGCCCGCACAATATTAACAAGTTTGGCGATTGCCGTTGGCGCTTTTACGTTAACAATTGCCTTAGCGGCCGGTGAAGGTGCCCGTCAGTACGCTAATACGCTTTTAACTAGCAACATTGATCCGCAGGTTTTAGCAATTGCAAAGGATAAGAGTTTTTTTGAAGGTGGTAAAACTGGTCCACAAGAATATAGTGCCGACAGCAGTACGATTGCTCGTGGGAACGGTGTCTTGGTTAAGCGTCTAAGTCAAAGCGATATTGATGCCATTGCTAAGCGGAGCGATATCGTTAGTGTGACACCAACGTATGCGATTAACGCACAATACATTACGCGCGTCGGACAAAAAAAGTATACAGTCGATGCGACAACTTATGATTCAGGTGTGACTCAAACAGTTATTGCTGGTAGTTTGCCGTCACTTCGTACCTCGATTGCCGATGATCAAATTGCTTTGCCGGAGGCTTACGTTTCGTTACTTGGCTTTAATAATGCCAAAGATGCGATTGGGCAAACGGTAACGATTCATCTTGAAAGAACACCAAACGTGACTGAATCTCAAATTCAGCAAGCAATCGCCGAAAATAGCCCCCAAGCGATTGCTAGTCTTGCTACCAAACAGACCAAAGACGCCGAGTACAAGATTGTTGCGATTGTCGGCAAGTCGGCGACAGCTCTGACGGCAACGACTAACGCTCAGATTAGTAATACTTCAGCCAAGGCCTTGTCTGACTTTACGACAACCGGCACCGATAACTATCAGCAGTACACGATAGCTACCGCCAGTGTAAAAGCGGGGGTTGATCCAGCTACGGTCAAACAAGCCTTAGTTAACGAGGGTTATGGCGTCCAGACTGCCAAAGATCTCCAAAGCCTATTGTTTACCATCGTCAATACCTTACAGGGGATCGTAATTGGTTTTGGTATTCTGGCGCTAATTACGAGTGTATTTGGGATTATAAACACTCAATATATTTCAGTTCTGGAAAGGACGCGCGAGATTGGTTTAATGAAGGCGCTTGGTATGCGTGGCCGTCACGTTAGCCGATTATTCCAGTTTGAAGCGGCTTGGATAGGCTTTTTAGGTGGAGTTATCGGTTCAATCGTTGCTGTTATTGCTGGCTTGTCGCTCAATCCTTGGATTACCAGTACACTAAGTTTGGGTGATGGCAATGTTTTGCTAATTTTCCAGCCAATTCCGATCATTTTACTCATTATCGTTTTGATGCTTATCGCTATGTTGGCTGGATATTTTCCGGCTCGAAAAGCTGCTAAGCTTGATCCAATCGAAGCGCTTCGCACTGAATAACCATAAATTTGGTACAATAAACACATATGTTAGATATTCGATTTATAAGAGACAATCCCGAGCTTGTAGCGACTAATGCCAAGAACAAAGGTTATCAGATTGATATTAGTAGTTTACTTGCTAAAGATCAGGCGAAACGCCATTTGCAGCAGCGGGCTGACGAACTGCGCGAAAAGCGCAATACAATCTCAAGTCAATTAAAGGGCGGCCGGCCATCGGATGAGCTAGTTGCGGCCGCGCGTACGATCAAAGATGAACTAGTTGGCCTAGAAGCTGAATTAAAAGCATCCGAGGATGAACTGGTACAGTTGATGTATCAAGTGCCGAACATGACCCAGGATGACGTTCCGCTCGGCGATGAATCGGCAAGTATCGAGATAAAGAGATGGGGTGAACAAACGACAGGTGCAATTGATCACTTAGATTTTGCTACCAAGCGTGATTGGGTTGATTTTGAGCGTGGTTCAAAAGTAGCTGGTGCTAAGTTCTATTACCTGAAAGGTGATTTGGCGCTACTTGAAAACGCAATCACTCAGTTTGCACTTGATCTAGTAATCAAGAAAAACTTTACATATTTGACCGTACCGACACTTGTAAATAGTCGGATTGCGACCGGTACAGGCTTTGCGCCCCGTTCAAGTGAGCAGAGTGATGAATATTATATTGAGGGCGAGGATTTGTCGTTAATTGCTACTGCCGAGATTCCAATCACTGGTTATCACGCCGATGAGATTATCGATGAGGATCGTTTGCCGTTACTTTATGCTGGTTACAGTGCGTCATTTCGAAAAGAGGCCGGCACTTACGGCAAGCATAACCGCGGCTTGTTTCGGGTTCACCAATTTAATAAACTTGAGCTTTACGCCTTTTGCCTACCAGAGAGTAGTCGGGATATTCATGAAATGATTCTTGGCGTTGAGGAAGAAATCTGGCAAGCCCTGGCCGTGCCTTACCATATTATAAATATTGCCTCCGGTGATTTGGGTGCACCTGCCAGCAAGAAATATGATATAGAGTACTGGTCGCCAGTTGACGGTATTTACCGTGAATTAACTAGCGCCTCAAACTGCACCGATTTTCAGGCCCGTAATCTTAATATTCGGGTTCGTCGTAAGGATGGTACCGTTGAAACGTTACATACTCTAAATGGTACAGCCGTGTCGCTTGCGCGTTCACTCGTGGCTATTTTAGAGCATTACCAAAATCCTGACGGGACGTTACGAGTACCAACGGTTCTACAGCCATATATGAGTAATCGTCAGGTAATCTAAAACAGAGAATGTTATAATATAGCTACCAACCAAACAAAAGGAGGGTAGCATGATTACATCGATTGAAATTACGGGAATTAAATACGATCTGGACGATACTACTACAAAGTATGTCACTAAAAAGATCGGTCGGCTTGATCGATACCTTCCACGGCGAGCGCGAGGCAGTGTCTCGGCCGAGGTAAAACTCAAACAAGTAAACCTGGACCACGGTAATAAATATGAGGTTGAGGTTATGTTAAGCGTGCCTGACAAAATTATTACCGCCAAGGATTCAACCGTTAATATGTTAGCCGCTGTTGATATTGTTGAAGCTAAAATTGCCACGCAACTACGCAAATACAAACAGGCTACCGTCCTGCACGTGGGAGGTCGTAAAATCCTCAGTCGGTTCAAGCGTAGCTATGAGCGTGAATTACAGGATTAACAGCTTGTTCAATCCTCCTTGTCGCCGTATAATGTAAGAAGAGTTTTACAGTAGTTCTATTAAGCGAGGATTTTTTAATATGGTAAGTAGGCAAGGTGTTTTAACGAAAATCTTCGGTGATCCGCAGACTAAGTTATTAAAGGTATTGCAGAAAAAGGTTATTTTAGTAAATGCGCTCGGCGACAAGTACGCCAAAATGTCTGATACGGAGCTAAAAAGTCAGACAGCTGTTTTAAAAAACCGATTGCAAAAAAAGGACGAGACGCTCGATACAATCCTGCCTGATGCATTTGCGTTAGTTCGTGAAGCTAGTAGTCGTGTGCTTGGGATGCGTCCGTTTGATGTTCAGCTAATCGGTGGGATGGTCCTGCACGACGGTAATGTGGCCGAGATGAAGACGGGTGAAGGTAAGACGTTGGTCGCGACCTTGCCGGTTTATCTTAACGCTCTCGAAGAAAAAGGCGTTCATGTTGTGACGGTTAATGACTACCTGGCGCAACGTGATGCCAGCTGGATGGGTGAGCTGTACGGCTTTTTGGGCCTTACAACCGGTGTGATTATTAATGAAGCCTCGTTTATTTACGATAAAGATTACGATAACGAGAATCACAACGACCCACGTATGAAGCGCCTACGACCGATTACTCGTAAAGAAGCTTACGCGGCCGATGTTACTTACGGTACTA
>JAJXYZ010000046.1 GCA_021780305.1 bacterium
TAATCTCTTTTTGAATATGTCCTGATTGTGGCTCGGTTGAGGCGGTTGAAATATTCGCCCGTGTAGCTAAGGCGCCTAAAATTACCCGGTATCTATCTGAGTCTAGGTCAGCAACTGGGTGTAGCGTGCCGTCGATTCGCATTCGGATACGAATATGCGTTCGTTGATTTTCGATATGAATATCACTCGCACCTAACCTATCAGCTTGGTCAATTAAATAATCAAATACCTCATCGCTACCCACCGAATTTAGCGTCTGACTAACCTGCGCCATTGTATCGCTATCACCGACTTTGGCGATTTTAATATCATCATAAACAACTGTTTTTGGCGGATCGTAGCGATCCATAAAAATTCGGTAGCTGCTATTGCTGATAAGAAAAAACTGAATCGACTTGCCTTGGTCGTTATATTCTTTCGTCAAATCACGCACTAACGACTGTGGTGTCTGAGTGGTAATACCAAAGCGCCAAGCCTCGGCCTCGCTACCAGCCATCAGCGGAACAATTCGGCTGCGATGCATCGTCTCGGTGTCAATCGTACCCTCAACAAGAGGCAGGGACTGTTCAACGCCACGGGCATCAAAATACTGCACACCAAGAATAGCAGCACGCTCTTGTGTTGATTTTTCGTCCTGCTCACGACGATTTTGCTGAATTTTATCTTCGTCCATTACCTATGACTATAGCAAATTGCTTGTGGTTTTTATAGTGGCAGCTAACTACTATAAAACTTGGCATGCGCTATAATAATGCAATGCCAGAGATTATTGTCATAATTCATAATATTCGCTCAACTCATAATGTCGGGGCGATTTTTCGAAGCTGCGAAGGTTTTGGTGTTAGTAAGATTATTTTAAGCGGTTATTCGCCATATCCAAAACTACCTGCCGATAGTCGATTGCCGCATATCTACAACAAATTAACCGACCAAATTCACAAATCTGCCCTAGGCGCCGAAACAATGGTGCCATTTGAATATCAGTCTGAACCAGACTTCATCTCACTTAAAAATCAAGGCTACAGTATTGTTGGCCTGGAACAGGATAAAAGATCAATCATGTTGCCGGATTTTAAATCACCTGCTAAATTAGCCCTCCTACTTGGCGAAGAGGTTAAAGGCATCACTGACGATTTGCGTGATAGCTGTGATTATTTGGTCGAAATACCTATGAAAGGCCAAAAAGAATCGTTTAACGTTAGCGTGGCCGCCGGTATCACCCTTTATCAACTAACTAAACTTAGTTAGTTAGTGCTGGCGGTATCACTGAGCATCGTGCGCAGGCTAGCTACGCGCCCCAATAGCAATTTCTCGCTAATTCCAGAGCCTTTAAACTGCGCAATAATTTCTTGGTCGATTACAGTAAATCTTCCTAGTGGGTCTTTAGTACCATCAGGAGCTTCGGTTGTTTTTCTGAGTGCTTCTAGTTTTGCCTGATTCCGGGCTTCGATTATCCTTAAATAACGCTCTATCAATTCGACCGACACGAAACCATCAGGGTTTCGCATTGCCTCATCAAATGCATCCTCTGCAATCTTATCTGCCAATTTTTCACCAGCTTCAGCTGGATCTATTTCAGAATTAGCTTCACTTATTGTCACAATACAATCTCCATTGGTAATTCAGTCATAATAATTAACCTTTATAATTAAAGCAAGCAAAAGCAAGACAACATCAAATTACTTAAGAACAACTGAATCTTCACCTAGAATCTTGACGAGTGTGCCGATAAAAGCATCACTTGGCTCAACTTTAAATGGTAGCTTGATAGCCGACTTGCTCTCGTCTCCTAGCACTAAGACAATATCACTGGTGCCCGCAAATTGACTACTCGCCTGCTTAAGTGCCAACAGCATATCATGGTCATCGGGATTTTTAATATGGACGTACAATTTTTTTATAACCGGAACTTCATCAATCACAGTTCTAATTGGACTTTTAGGTACAGGTTTCGGTGACTTGGCGCTAACCGCAGAATTCTTATAGCCAGCCGCTGATTGCTTAAAATTATTAACTCGTTCTACACGCACTTTGTTACTCATTTTAGGAGCCTGCATCTTACTGCCGATTGACTCATAATTATCAAGTTCTTTGTCACTCAAAAACTGTATTTCATCGGCAATCATTTTAGCCTCAGTACCCAAATTGCCATCACGATCGCGCGCGCTAATCTTACCAGTAGCTTTAATAACCGCATCCTGAATTAGCTTTGCGCCGATTTGCTCATAAAGATTCGGAAAAACAATAATCTCACCCTCACCGGTCTTATCCTCAATCGCAACAAAAGCCATCTTACTACCACTCTTAGTAACAATTGTCCGTACCGATGTGACTAAGCCGCCAATTGTCGCCTTTTTACCGTCGACTTCTGGCTTGACTTGCGAGAGAGAGATTGTCTGCTCTTCAAAATAGGTATCATAGTTATCAAGTGGATGAGCGCTAATATAAAGACCCATCAATTCCCGTTCCCATGCCAAGCGCTCTCGATCGGTAAACTTAACAGGTGCAATTTGCATCGCAACCGATGGTTGAATCTTCGATAAACCATCTAGTCCTGCAAATAAATCAGTTTGACCACTTAATGCTTCTTTTTGGAGTTTGCTAGCGAAGGCCTGTAATGTTTCAAGATTAAATAATAAATCCGATCGCTCACCTAAACCGTCAAACCCACCAGATTTAATTAGCGACTCCCAAGCCTTACGGTTAAAACTTGATGCTCGAACACGCTTTGCAAAATCCTCCACACTGCTAAACTTACCATCCTGACGAGCCCGCAGAACCTCTTCAACCGCACCCAGTCCGACACCCTTTACGGCCGTCATGCCAAACCGAATTTGTTTTTTACCAGGCACAACGGCAAATTCCACGAAACTTTCGTTAACATCTGGCGCCAAAACTGTGATTCCCATATGTTTACACTCATTAATTTCAATCGCCAAACGGTCAATATCGCCATGATCACTTGTCATTAAAGCCGCCATGAATGCGTCTGGATAATTTGCTTTCAAATATGCCGTCCAATACGAGATTAATCCATAACAAGCCGCGTGCGATTTATTAAAACAATAATTAGCGAACTCTTCGAGTTGTTCCCAGAACTTTTCGGCTAGCTTAGGATCAGCTCCGCTGTGTTTTACTGCACCCTCCACAAAATCAACCTTCACTTTGCGCATTAAATCGATATTTTTCTTACCAACGGCTTTTCGCAATGTGTCAGCTTGGCCACCGGTGAATCCAGCAAAATCTTTTGAAATCTGCATAAATTGCTCTTGATAGACCAAAATACCATAAGTTTCCTTTAAAGCATTTTCGAACTTAGGATGTAGATACGTAATTTCTTCCTGACCATGTTTACGCTTAATAAAGCTATCGATAAACTGCATTGGACCCGGGCGGTACAAAGCCACCATCGCGATAATATCCTCAAAAACCGACGGCTTTAATTCACGTAGATAACGTTTCATACCAGCCGACTCTAACTGGAATACACCGGTCGTATCACCACGTTGGAATAACTCGTAGGCCGCCTTGTCGTCAAGCGGCAAAGTACCGATATCAAGATCTACTTTGTAGACTTTTTTAATAATACGAAGGGCATTATTAATTGTCGTTAAGTTTGACAGACCCAAAAAGTCCATCTTTAGTAGACCTAGTTCCTCAACCTGACCAAATGGATATTGAGTTGAGACTACACCTTTTTGCGCCATTTCAAGCGGTACGAATTTAACAATATCATCAGGCGCAATCACCACTCCAGCAGCATGAATACCATGTGAACGAATCGTACCTTCCAGGCGAATAGCATAATCAAATACCATCTTAGCGGTAGGATTTGTATCATATTCGTGCTTTAAATCAGCATCTTGCACAACACTAACTTTCAAAGGAATATGACGCCCCTGTACTGGTGGTGGAATCATTTTCGAAAAACGGTCTGCTTCTGCATACGGCACCTGCAGGACACGCGCCACATCCCGAACAGCCGCCCTGGCCGCCATTTTACCAAAAGTTGCGATATTAGCCACGCGATTATAGCCATATTTTTCGGTACAGTAGGCAATCACCTCATCGCGACGAGTATCTTGAATATCAATATCCACATCGGGCATACTAATACGATCTGGGTTTAGAAAGCGCTCAAATAGTAGGTCATAGTCAAGTGGGTCTAGTTCCGTAATACGCAGTGAGTATGAAATAATCGATCCAGCCGCGCTACCGCGGCCTGGCCCAAAGATAATACCCTGATTTTTACCCCAGTTGATAAAGTCCTGCACGATTAAGAAATAGCCGTTAAAGCCCATCCGATCAATCACACCTAGTTCATAGGCCGCTCTATCTAAAACCTCTTCAGGAATATGAGTCATAGCCTCGTCAACCGAAAGATTTACCGTCTGTGACTGCTCCAGGTCGCCGTAGCGCCACGCCAGGCCACGATAGACGAGTTTATCCAGGTAGCTCTTTTCATTTTCGCCCTTGGGCGTTGGAAAGGTCGGAATCAATATACCACCAAGCGTTAGTTCAACATTACAGCGATCGGCAATTTTACGTGTATTTAATATAGCGTCAGGGCAAGTCTCAGACCAACGCTCAATAATCTCGTTTGGATCTGTGAGGTGTAGCTCAAAATCACGTAAGCTCATCCGCTTTTCATCACTTAAAAACGCACCCGTACCAACACAAAGTAGAATCTCGTGCGCCTCTTGATCATCGTGCTTTAAATAGTGACCATCACAAGTCACAACCAGAGGAATGTCGAGCTCTTTAGACATTTCCATCAAATAATTATTAATTTTTTCCTGAACGTCCCACTTACTAGTGTGCTTTGCATGCCCGTGATCTTGCATCTCCAAATAGTATCGATCACCAAAGACAGATTTATACCAAAGCGCGGCCTTCTTTGCCTCTTCGATATTATCCATCCGCAGGTTTTCACCGATTTCACCGCTGGCGCAGCCTGACATGACAATTAGGCCTTCGTTGTATTTCTCTAAAATCTCACGATCCATGCGCGGTTTGTAATAAACACCTTCAAGGTTAGCAATTGAGCTTAGCTGCATCAAATTCTGATAGCCCTGATTGTTCATAGCTAAAATCGTCAAGTGATAGCGTGCTTTGTCTTTTTGCGGATCGCGGTCATGTAGCGATCTAGTGGCGACGTAGGCCTCAATTCCTAGAATTGGCTTGATCTCTTTATCGCGGGCAGCTTTATAAAACTCAACAATACCGGACATTGTGCCGTGATCGGTAATTGCCGCCGCATCCATCCCCATCTCTTTAACAAGATTAACCATATCAGGTATCTTTGTTAAACCATCCAGTAAACTGTGGTGAGTGTGATTATGCAAGTGCACAAAATCGGATGTCTTTAAATTAACCCCCATACCTGTATACCAGTATAGTAAACCTTAGACCGTTTTGTCTGTAGTAAAATCGACGTGACTTTAATTAACGGTGCTTAACAACGTCAACGACATACTGAACAAAATTGCCGATACCACCAGGCAAATCAACAAACAGGCTAAGTAGCCAAACGATTACACCGACAACTAAAGTACCACCTATCACGCTACCAAAACCAAAAAATAAGCCACGTATAAAATTCATTCTGTAAACCTGGACGCGACTACGATTAAAGTCATAGAACATATCTTCCATCACGCCTTTTCTAGCACTATTTTCATTATCAGTTTTTACTTTTGTAACTAATTTATTCATAAACTTACCTTAAAATAAATGACACACTAATTATTACTAGTGTGTCATTTATCATAGACTTATACAAGTTATTTCTTAGAGTAAAAACCCTCTTTAGC
>JAJXYZ010000007.1 GCA_021780305.1 bacterium
CCTTTGTCGACTGCAGCGCGCAGTTCGTCGGCGGCAGACTCGAGTAACGAGACTGCGTAATTTCGTGCTTCATGTACGAGCTTTGTGTTTCGTCCAGGACTTTTGCCGAATGGCTCGGGTAGGTATGTTACGTCATGAAGGGCGTAGGCGAGTGTTCGCAAGGTAAGGCCTTTAGTAAGGTGATCGCCATCATTCGATGTAAATGCGCGACTTGCGTATAGTATTGAATCAAGTAACAAGGCCTTTTTTTCTTCAGAATCTGTCTGTGTACTCGCATACTCAAATAAAGCCCTTGATTTAACCTGTGCAATCTGTGGGGTGTCTGGCTGAACGTTTAGTTCAAGTGCGATTTGATTGATATATTCACTGAAACTTAGGTCTCCTTGATCAAGCGAATCGAACATATGGAGAGCATCTGCGTAGGGGTTAGCAACTGGCCCAAAGTGCGCTCCCTCATATATTGATCTGTCGGCCCTAATAACGCGTGAGGTGTAGACGTATGCTTCAGCGCTATCACGAATGTCCGTGTCTTGTGCGAGAAAAAGTGCTCGCAAGCCGAGTC
Organism: bacterium; assembly: GCA_021780305.1. GTDB lineage: Bacteria > Patescibacteriota > Saccharimonadia > Saccharimonadales > Saccharimonadaceae > UBA1547. The sequence continues at coordinate 563 of JAJXYZ010000007.1, forward strand.
CACTTAAATCACTAACAACAACACCGTCGCCGTAGCGTTGTTCGCTAACCCTTCGTATATTTTGTCGAGCAATCGCTAGGGCGTAGTCGGTGATAGCTGACGGCTGATTGCCACCTTCAATAATAGCTAACTCGGCCAGTGTTAATAGAGAGTTGGCGCGTTTTAGCCTTTGTGTGTCTAAGGTTTCAAAAGTCTCGTCAATTGGCGGTTCAATTACATCTGGGATAGTTCGAAAGGGGTCAATATAATAATCGGATTTAGACTTGGGCGTAAAAGTATGCTCAATTGAACGTTGCCCACGGATATACGGAGTGTGAGTCGCCGTCATCCCTTATCTCCTTTTATCGATATTTTTGTTTTCGTAACTGAAAACCTATCTCAGTTATACCCCTGTATTAGTAAAAGCACAAGCAAAACGTCAGGATATAAAAATAACCTCCAATTTAGAGGTAATGCGCCCATCGGGTCGGCGCTTGGCCGACCCGATGGGGTAGTTCTAGGTCCTAGACCGCCGATAACGAGACTCCACGATGTCGTAGAGCCGGTTACCGCCGACCACAAGGAGAGCAACCTCTACGAACCGTCGTCGTTGATTGGTCTGCTTGATGAGTCGCAGAACACGAGGCAGCAGGTTGAGCCGCGTGAGCGGATTCACCAACTTGAACAGCCACACAAGGTTGTTCAGCTCGTAGTTCTTGTTGTCAGAAAAGCGCAGATACCGATCAGCCCGAATCATCAAATGGCGGGCCGCCATCTTGTCATGGCTAAGGCGAAGTTCGATGCGAGCGAATGCCGCTAGCGAAACGGCTGCTTCGGTTTTGCTGCCAAGCCTGACGAGGCCCTGATAGCTTCTCATCAGCATTTGTCGTGCTAGTAGCAGTTCGCCTATATCGGCGTACAGGAGGGCTTCGTCCCGCATTATGCGGAATTGAAGCTCTTGGCCCTCTTCGGAGAGGATCAAGGCCCTACTAAAGGCTATGCGCGCCTGGGTGTAGCTATTGCCGTCCAGCCTCAGGGCTACGCCCGTCAGCTGATAGGCGCACGCCATCTCATATGCGCTGCGTGCCTTGGCGGCTGCCATGGCGAAGTCATCCGCCGCATCGATGAAGCTACCGGTGTTGAGTTTGTCGCTCCCGGTCTTCATATATTCGTCGTAGTCGACGAAAGCTCCTTCTTGTAGCACAGGGTCTCCAGTCGGTTGGTGGTGGATTTGAAAGAACGTACTATACAATTATACCACTAATAGTCCATAAAGTCAATATATAACAGATATGGTAAACCCCGCCCTGGCTGGGCGGGGAGTCCATTGGAAGACGGTTCAGACCGCGATGGCCTGCCTTGTGAGCTCATCAAGTCGCGCCTGCTCGATTCTGATTGCCTCTCGGTAGTGTAGCCGCAGCTTCTGCTGTAGCCATGTGTGCTCGGGAGTTTGCGAGAAGACGGCTTCCATTGCTTTGATAGCAATCTGGATGTATGTCTCCTCGGTTTCTTGCTTGTAGTCCTTCATGTCAGACAGATGCTGTCGGAAGGTGTTGGCATAGAGACGATGCTGCGGGTCAGGGCCACAGACGATGTGGCTCAAGGCGATTAGTAAGCAGCCTTTAAACGAACGGATGTCGTTGTTGAAGTCGCGCGTACAGCTTGTCAGGGCCGTTCGAATTGGTCCCGTTGAGCCGTTGCAGTCTTCCAGCGCCTTCATTAGCGCCTCGACATTCTTTCTTGCCGCTATATCGACTTCCAATGGAGTTGTGTTCATCTTGACCTCAATCCTGTGAAAAGCGGTGGTTGGCGAACTGGAATAAATTGTACTCTTTTCGAATCGACAATCAATAGGATTTATTGCGAATAAAACATTCTATCAATTCTGGTATAATACGAAGAAGTTATGGATAAAAATAAGAACGAAAAAATGGAAGCAATTGTCAGCCTGGCTAAGCGCCGTGGTTTTATATATCAAGGTAGTGAAGTTTACGGTGGTTTAAGTGGAACGTGGGATTTTGGGCCACTTGGCGTTAGCTTGAAACGTAACATTATGAACCTGTGGTGGAAGATGTTTGTGCAGGACCGCGAAGATATGTACGGCATCGACGCCGCGATTTTGATGAATCAAAAAGTTTGGAAGGCGAGTGGGCATGTCGATACGTTTACTGATCCTTTAGTCGAGTGTAATAACTGCCATAGCCGTTTACGCGCCGACCATCTGTTAAAAGACTTCGCAAATGACTCGCATGGGCTTATACACGAGGAGTTTAGCAATACACTTGAATCACTAAAATCTAACATGGATACATTTAAACCAGCCTGTCCTGTTTGCGGCAAGCAAGACTGGAGTGAGCCTCGTACTTTTAATATGATGTTTAAGACTCATGTTGGTCCAGTTGATGACGAGTCGAGTGTTAGCTATCTTCGCCCCGAGACCGCCCAGGGTATCTTTACTAACTACAAAAACGTACTTGATAGTTTTTATCCCGATTTGCCGTTTGGTTTGGCTCAGCAAGGTAAGGCTTTTCGTAACGAAATCAGCCCACGTGATTTTATTTTTCGCTCACGAGAGTTTGAACAAATGGAGATTGAATACTTTATTGATCCAGCTAACTGGGAAACCGAATTTAATAAATGGGTTGGCTTGGTGCATGACTGGACGGACGCTTTGGGTTTACCTGCCGAAAATGTTCACGAATTGGAAGTACCAGAGGCTGACCGGGCACATTACAGCAAACGCACAATCGACTTTGAATTTGACTTTCCAATTGGTCGCGAAGAACTACTAGGGCTAGCGTATCGGACTGACTTTGATCTGGGCAATATTCAACGCGAAGCTGGTAAAAACATGGAATACACCGTAAAGGGTACTAATACTAAATTTATACCGCACGTCATCGAGCCATCATTTGGTGTTGAACGTGCCATGATGGCTGTTTTGTCGGCTGCCTATACCGAGGATGAAGTTAATGGTGAAAAACGGGTTTATTTGAAGCTGCCAGAACATTTAGCACCAGTCAAATATGCAATTTCGCCACTACTTAAGAACAAGCCAGAATTAGTTGCAAAGGCCCGTGAGGTTTATGACATTTTAAAGAAAAAGCACGGCAATGTTATGTGGGATGACAACGGCAATATCGGTAAACGTTATCGCCGCCAGGACGAAATTGGTACGCCATTTTGCGTGGTGATTGACTTTGAGACTCTCGAGGACGAGGCCGTAACGATTCGGGACCGCGATACAACTGAACAAAAACGAGTGAAAATTACCGATCTATAGGTATGAAGGCCATTTTCAAGCACGCTATAATTGCCGAGGCGCCAGCCGAAACTTTAATCAAGATTGAAGGCGCTTGGTACTTTCCGCCGAAGTACCTGCAGTGGCAATATTTTGAAGAAAACAGCTTTTTGACCGCACCGACATGGCAAGGCGAGGCTAATTATTATAATGTTGTCGTTGACGGCGAAGTTGATGAGCTGGCCGCTTGGTATTATCCAATCCCTAAAAAGACCGCCATCGAGCGCGTAGGGTCTAATTTTGCGAATTATGTATCATTTCGTGGTGATGTGAAAATCATCGAATAAAATATCAATTCATAAGCTTTTCTTCAGATTTTGGATTTATTATTAGTTTTATAAAGGAGATTATATTGATATGGCAGACGAAAAACACCAACCATCACATGATTCCAGTACTGAAAGCGATATGCATCGACCGAAAAACACTCCAACGGCGGCAGGAGCCAATCCCGGTAGCGATAATGAGGTTTATGTCGATAGACGACGCAGTCGGATGGGCAGGCGTGGGCTGATTGCAATCTTGATTATTGCAATATTAATCTTATTAGCACTAGCAGTGGGCGCTGGCTATATGATGAATAATCACTTTGAGCGTCGTTTAATTAGTCAACCAAACTATACGGTTAACCGAATGATGCGCTATGACGACAATTCGGGTGTTGGCTATGGTCAGTACGTCGAGACGACAGCAAGTAGCGGTTCGATCACGACAACCGTTTATAACTATCAGACAGGCGTCGTGACGGCCGTAAACAGTGACAATATTGTTATTGCTGGTAACGGTAAGCAAACGACTATCAAAACTGACTCGTCAACTCAATATGTTGGCGGTACAAAGCCGGTCGTGAACGATACGGTTTCGGTTATTGGCACGACGACAGATAATACGATTACAGCTACTCGGATTAGTGTAGTTAATCAGTAGTTAATCAGTTAGAAAACAACAAAAAACGCTAGATCTAGCGTTTTTTGTTGTTTAAAGCAAAGAAATTATTCTCGAATTTTCTTAGGCTTCTTAATTTCTTTCTTTGGTTTACCGTGTTTTTCTGCCATATTAGATCCTTTCGGTAAGCTATATTATGCGCCAAAATGTTCGATTCTGCTAGTGATTACGTGTAGAATGGTAGAAGATGATTACATATTATACAGATGGAAGTGCAAGTCCAAATCCGGGTCCCGGGGGTTTTGCGGTTATTAAAAATGGGCTGCCGCATATTTTAGGCAGCGAAGACGGCGACACTACAAATATTCGGATGGAGGGTAAGGCGATTATTGCCGCCCTGGAAGACGCTGCTGGAGAGCATGCTGAAATTTTTACAGATAGTGAATTTTGGATAAATGTTATTACCAAATGGGCACCAGGTTGGGAGATAAAAGGTTGGCGTAAGCCAGGTGGCGCGATTAAAAATCTCGACATTGTTCAAAAAGTTTATCCACTTTATAAAGAGTCAAACGCGACGCTCACGTGGGTACGTGGTCATGAAGGTGACGAAGGTAATGAGCTGGCTGACACTTGGGCTAATAAAGCACGCGAAGGTGTTCGACTTTAGCCGTGATTTTGCAGTACAATAAATACTAGTTGTAAACCAAAAAGAGAAAGATAACACCAGATATGGAAGCAGAAGCACGTGAACAAACTGATATTTTTTTGTGGGCAAATAATAC
>JAJXYZ010000071.1 GCA_021780305.1 bacterium
TTCGATTTGGTTGATTATTTCGCTGACTATATCGGTGCCGCGGCGTGATTTGACTTCAAAACTTCGTCCTGGGATATTAATTACAGCGTTTGTGCCAAAAAACTCCGCCAGGCTGTCGGTTTCAATCGTGGCGCTCATGATTACGACTTTAAAATGCGCATCTTCGCTGCAACGTTTTTTAGCCCAAGCAACTAAAACTTCGATATTTTCGTTCCATTCATGGACTTCATCCAAAATTAGTATCTGGTTTTTGCCAACACCAGCACCGGTGACTTCACGGACAAGCTGCAAACCATCGGTACAGTATAAAATCCTTGTATCAGGGCTGTCATCGCGCTCATGAGCGGTCCGATAGCCGACTACATCAGGACTAGCTGATTCGTTTCTGGTACGCCATTCTTCGCGCACCCGGTAGGCTAAATTTCGAGCCGCTAAAATACGCGGTTGGGTGACGATAACTTTTGCGTAACCGCTGTCGGCTAAGTACTGCGGAATTTGAGTACTTTTGCCGGCGCCAGTTTCGGCGGTGATGATGGTGACTTGGTTGTGGTCAACAGTTTCTAGAATTGTCGATCGATAGTCATAGACCGGTAAGTCGGTAATAAAACCGTCGTTAGTAATATCCATAGTTATATTGTAGCCTACTGCCTAAGTTTGATGACTATCTATTGCTCCCAGCGAAAATGAGGATGCCCAAAATGACCATACTGAGCGGTCTGCTCGTAAATCGGACGTTTTAGGTCAAGATGTTTGATAATACCGTTTGGCGATAGATCATATCCCTTGATTAGCTCTTTTTTGTGATCAATTATAACGCTAGCCTCGAGCGGTTGATTGTAGCCTATAGCGTAAGCTAAATAGACGTAAACTTCTTTGGCATCACGGGCTCTTAGGTAATCGATTGCTACTCGCCGTGCCATGTAGGCGGCTGATCGATCGACTTTAGACGGGTCTTTACCGCTGAACGCGCCACCACCAATTGGAATATGCGGTCCATAATTATCGACAATTAGTTTTCGTCCGGTCAGTCCGGCATCGGCATCAAAGCCACCCTGTGACCAGTCGCCAGCTGGGTTAATATGATAGTCGATTTTAGAAAATACCGCATACTTTTCACTTCGTAACCAGTGCTTGACGCGGGCAAATAACTCATCACGAGGCGCATTTTGGAAGCTCGCCACAATCGATTGAATTTGGCCGTCCTTCAGTGTGACCTGTGTTTTGCCATCATACGGCCATTTTTTATATAAATACTTATTCAAGTTACGCGCCAAAACTGTTTCAAGCGGCAATAGTTCTTTTGTTTCGTTACAAGCGTAGCCAACCATGATACCTTGATCACCCGCCCCGCCCGTATCAACGCCGGCGGCAATTTCGCTACTTTGTTTAGCAATATGTTGAATTGTTTTGACGGTTCCAGCTAGACGCTCGACAATGGCTGCAATATTAATATCGTTAGCTTTAGAGGTAACTTCGCCAGTTACGAACACAGTACAATGACCGCCAGCGACATCAATGGCGACACGTGAATCGGCGTCAACCGTTAAGTAGGCATCGAGGATAGCGTCTGAAATTTGGTCACAAATCTTATCGGGGTGTTTAGGCGATACGCTTTCAGCGGTTTTATAATTTGACATAAAAAATACTCCTTTCATATCTCGTCCCGTAGGAAAAAAGGAGCTATATGTAACACCTATCTTCCCAATATTGGGCTAGAGGGGGCACCGCTGCGTTTACGCTGGTTGCCGGCAGGTCATCGAGCTAGATCTCTGGCTGCACTCTTGATATGTTTAATTGTTAATTGCTGGGTTATACCTTAGCTATTTTAACAGATTTAAATGCGTTATGTTTATGATTTAAATAATAAACTTTTTGTCAGTGTGGGCGCGCAGAGCATTAAATATAACAATAACATCGACCACCTCTTGGATTAAGGCGCCAGCCACCGGCGAAAACTTACCGGTCGCGAAAATTAGCATTAATCCGACACTAAGCGCGATACCAATAAAGATACTTTGACGTGCGACCAATAGTGTTTCTTTGGCGATATTAATAGCTTTTGCTACATAACTTAGATCGTCATTCATAATAACTAAATCAGCCGATTCGCTTGCAGCTGTACTGCCTTTGGCGCCGAGGGCGATGCCGACAGTTGCGGCAGTCAAAACTGGAGCGTCATTTACACCGTCACCAACAAATGCGACCGGTTGATTGGTTATGCCCCGCACAATCCTAAGCTTATCTTCGGGTAAAAGATGTGACTGATATTCTTTAATGCCGAGTTGGCCAGCGATAGCTGCAGCCGCGGCCTCATTATCGCCCGATAACATCAGGATGTGGCGAATGCCAAGCTTACGGATGGCATTTAACGTTGCTTGTGATTCTGCTCGAAGCTCATCCTTAAAACTTATGACTCCGGCAAGATTATTGTCGATGGCGACATAAGTGGCGGTTTGACTAATCGTAGCCTGATCAAAACTTTTTGGAATTACGATGTTATTGGACTCCATAAAATTATAGTGGCCAACTAAAACCATCAAGTCGTTAACGCTGGCCGATATGCCGCTACCGGCCTGCTCTTTAACATCCTTAACGCCGATTAGTTCGATTTTTCGGTTTGCGGCCTCTTTAGTGATAGCGTCGGCTAGAATGTGATTTGAAACCTGCTCGAGGCTGGCGGCATGCAATAATATTTCGGTTTCATCATGATCACCGATTACAATGACCTCATCAACTATTGGGGTGCCGTGGGTTAAGGTGCCGGTTTTATCAAAGGCTATCGTTTGAATAGTCGCTAATTTTTCGAGGGCTGCACCGGTTTTAATAATAATACCGTAGCGGCTAGCTCGGCTCATACCAGAGATAATAGCGATTGGAGCGGCTAAAATTAATGGACAAGGCGTAGCGACGACAATAACTTCAAGGAATCGTATTGGATCACCCGATATAATCCATACGCTAATAGCTATAAAGTAGGCCACGATGGTAAAAGGAATGCTATAGCGATCGGCCATGCGCACAAACGGCGATGGTGTCTGCGCGGCTTGTTTAACTAATTTGATAATTTGTTGATATTGACTGTCCTCGCCTGTATGAATAGCGCTTATTCGGATTAGGCCGTCGATGACGATTGATCCACTTAAAATCGAGTTATCGATTTTTTTAAGTTGCGGTAAACTCTCGCCTGTCAGGCTTGATTCGTCGACCGTAGTTGAGCCTTCAATAATTTTGCCATCAACCGGCACGGTGTCGCCAGGGCGAACTTCAATGATGTCGCCAATTTTAATATCTTCGATTTTAACTTCAACAACTTTATTGTGCTTTACAAGACGCGCCATAATTGGAGCGCGGTCCATTAGCGCTCGTAATTCGGACTGAGCGCGACGTCCAGCATAATCCTCTAAGGCTTCACCGCCGCTTAGCATGATTACGACGATAATTGCGGCCCAGGGCTGATTTAAAAGTGCAGCCGAAATTATGGCTGTCGCAGCCAAAATATCGATACCATATTTACCAGATCGAAGGTCATTCCACATTCGATAGATTAGTGGCAGGCTTAAAATTAAAGATATGGCATCCATCGCATACAATCCCGCGACGGCTAATGGTGTAAGCTGCAAAATAATAACAATAACAAGTGTTACGGCAGCGATACTAAACTGCAAATAGTGTTTAATAAATTGTAGAACCGTCATTGGCTGATTGTTTGTCATAATCTCTATACTATAGACTACTTTAATTAGCGTAATTGCTTTAAGTCACAATAAACTATCATAAATTTAAGCCATATAGTATTCTTAAAATATTAACATAAGCATTTATGAGATACGTTAAATATCATGACTAAAAAATTAAGCTCGCTAAAGCGTAATTCCCGTAAGATTAATCGCGACATTAACAAAGCTGAACATCGCGCAGCTAATATCGCAAGACGGATGGTACATAGGAAGCGATTTAGTCGATTTATACGTATTTTAGGGCCTGGCGTGGTAACCGGTGCGGCCGACGACGATCCATCGGGGATTGCGACATATTCCCAGGCAGGTGCTGTCTATGGTAACGGACTATTGTGGGCTTTTCCATTTATGTATCCGCTTCTGGTTGCTGTTCAGGAGTCATGTTCACGGATTGGCGCGGTAACCGGTAAGGGGCTAGCGGCTGTGATTAAGCAGCACTACAGCAAAAAGTTGTTATATATGTCGGTTGCGCTGGTGGTAATAGCCAATACGGTTAATATTGGTGCTGATTTTGGTGCGATGGCTGCTACGACTCAATTATTCATTGATTTACCATTTACAGTCCTAGCGATTGCTTACGCGTTGATTATCATCTTGTTGGTGGTTTTTGTGAGTTATAAAAAATATGCCAAGATATTAAAATGGCTAGCTTTGACGCTACTTGCCTATCCAATAACGGCGTTCATGGTTGGCCAAAATTGGCCAGATGTTCTTCGCAATACTTTTAATGTCATGCCTGCGATTAACGCCAGTACGATTTATATTTTAGTTGGAATGATTGGTACGACTATTTCACCTTATCTTTTCTTTTGGGATACGTCGGAAGTTGTCGAAGAAGAGATATCCAAACACCGCATCACTTCTGTTAATGGTGACCCAAAGATAAGTCGTCGCTTTTTACGTGGCGTGCGACTCGATAACTTTGTCGGTATGACTCTTGCGACGCTGACTGCTTGGTTTATCGTCGTCGCTTGTGCGTCGGTTTTGTTTAAAAATGGCATTACCGAAATTAATACAGCAGCTGATGCCGCTCGTGCGCTTGAACCGCTTGTAAAAGGTTTTCCTGACGCTGGATTAATTGCAAAGCTGATATTCTCAATTGGAATTATCGGCACGGGACTACTGGCTATACCGGTGCTTGCCGGATCGTCGTCTTACGCGATTAGTGAAACTTTCGGCTGGAAAGAAGGCTTGTATCGCCACTTTAAGAAAGCCACTGGCTTTTATGTAGTGATAATTGCCGCTACTTGTATTGGCCTATTAATTAACTTTATAGGTATCGATCCAATTAAGGCGCTTGTTTTCGCAGCTGTCTTTAATGGTGTCGCTTCGATTCCTTTGTTATGGACACTGGTTCGAGTCGGAAATAACGTCGATATCATGGGTCAGTATAAAAACCGTATATTGTCTAACTTGATGGTACGAATTGCGGCTGTTGTTGTGACGGTCAGTGTTCTTGCTTTATTCTATTTCATGATCTTTAAGTAGATGTGATTTAGATTACACGACGACTAATTGAGCTTATGCTATTATTGTTACTGTAAGCACCTAGGTGTAATATTTTAGGTTATATTGAAAGAAAGAGGGTGGGTCCGGATGGAACTAGCAAATTTGCCGCTAAGCGACGATGC
>JAJXYZ010000037.1 GCA_021780305.1 bacterium
CCAAATCAGCCTCGGCATAGGTGCCACCAACCGCCACTGCAGATGTTCGATAGCCCTGCTGATACCACATAACCTGTAGACCCGTAGCAGCAATTAAAATTCCAACAGCAACACTCCAAATCAAAACGTTCAAACGAACTTCGCGAATATTACTCCAGCGCTTAACGACAAACTTACGAGCGTGCCTTAAAGTAACATCACTAGCGCGGCGCACCCGTTTATTAATAACCTTTCGATCAACTCGAGTGCTTTTGAGTCGTTTCCAACGATTCGACTCATCCTCATCCATCATAAGTTGGCCACCCTATAGCCTATTTTACGGCGGGCAGCAGTAGCCCAACCAGAATTGAAAGAATAAAAACAGCCGCTAAGACAATTGTGACTTCAAACAGATTCTTATCTAGACCACGACGCGTCGTATATAACTCACCCGAGCTACCAAAGCCAGCGCCAAGCGACGCCCCACGCTGTTGAAGCAAAATAGAAATAATCATAAGAATAGATGATCCAATAGTAACAACTTGTAAGATAATGTTTAAATTCACTTTATAATCTCTCCTGTGCTTTATTTGCTTGATGTAGTTCAAGCGTGGCACTTACTATATAGTTTATCAGACTCAGCAGGATTCCGGTTAGGATTGACTCCATGAATGTCATTGAAATTCCCGGCGTAATCAATAGCGAAATATAAACCATCAAACCATTCACAACTAAAATGAACAAACCGAGTGTCAACAAAATCGCCGGTAGCGACAGGATAACTGCAATCGGCTTTAGTATACTATTAATTACCGAAAAGACGATGCCAGCAAGCAAGAATTCCCAAACCACACCAGCAGTTCCGAGATGACTATAGCCAGCCCCAAAAATACGAACCGCGACCCATAAACCAAGCGAGTTTAGGACCCAACGTAACAAGAAAACACGCAATTGCCTCTTCATAATATTACAACCATTATACCATAGCCGTAGGCAGTGCCGCGCTAAGGTTGGTGTGTCCATTTTCGGTAATTAATATATTATCTTCCACCCTAACACCAATCCCTTCTTCTGGAATATATATGCCAGGTTCGACCGTCAAAACCATTCCAGGTAATAATTCCGGGAAGTGACCTAGGCTATCATGCACATCAACACCCAGGCCATGACCAATCGCATGGGGGAAATACTTACGATAACCAGATTCATCGGCTTCGCTTTCGATTAAGCCAAGTCCGATCAAAGCATTTTTCATAATTTCATCAACCCGATAATGATAGTCTGTAAAACTTAAGTTTGGTCTAAGAAGTTTAATTATCTCTTTGTGAGCATTCTCAACAGCCCTATGGACCTGGGCCTGACGACTAGTCGATATGCCAACAGCATATGACCTGGAGATATCAGCCGCATAACCATCAACCCGAGCACCAATATCCATCAACAAGATTGAACTATTTTTTAACTTGGCGGTATTGGCGCCGTAATGCAAAGTGCAAGCATTAACTCCACCAGCCACGATTGGATCGTAGGCGTGTCCAGCTGCACCACTACGCCTAAACAAATATGAGAATTCTGCCTCAATCTCGTATTCATACCGATAATCTGGTAGTTTTTGCTTGACAAGCTTAAAAGCATCCACCGTCAGTTTTATAGCTTTTTTGATAGCTTTAATCTCTTCGGGCTGTTTAATAGCCCGTAGTTTATCCAGATTCGGCCGTAAATCTTGAACATCATTAAAAATCGTCTGCAACATCCGCCAATTCTTTTTTATAGTCGGGTTAACCACAAAGTCATAATAGTCACTATATGGCGATTCGCCTAAGCTATAAACAACACTATGTTTTTTTGCTAGGTCGCGTAGCATTCGCATCGCTTCGTCTTGGCTAATTATATGTTCAACACCACTAATTCGACCGGCTGCCTCCATCGACAAACTACCATCAAAAATAGCCTGCGTCTGCGAAACTTCTGGCGAGACCAACCACGATTTGTCGCGCTGACCATCAATAATTAGCCACCAATCAGGCGACTCAATGCCGGTTAACCACCAAAAATTAGCTTCTTGTTCAAACATAAAAGCAGCATCGTTGCCACGTTGCATCTGAGTGTACGCAGGCATAACAATAATTCCGCCGCTTGTCTGCGCTGCCAAGTTGATACGATTTTTTATAAAAAAAGATGTGACCATTTGATTATTTTATCACGACACTATTTTGCAAGAGTGCGGACTTGAATTTCATTACTAAACGCTGCCGATGACGCATTAAAATCAGCTGTTACCGCCTTAACATGGATAAAGTAAGCCGTGTTTGGTTGTAATCCAGTAAAGGTGGCTGATAATTTTGAGGCTGGAACAGTTTGAGATTGCACAGCCTTCATAAAGCTTATATCTGGTGAAAGTTCAACAACATAACTATTGGCACCATCGACAGCATTCCAAGAATAGCCGACCGAACTAGTTGATAATCTTGTTCCATTAAAATCAGTTGGAGCAACCGACATTTCATTGGTCGTGGCAGTAACCGCTTCTGACCACTTGCTACCTTTCGATGAATTACCTGATTTAACGCGCATATAATATTTAGTTGATGATTTAAGTCCCTGACAAGCCCCAGATGCATCTTGAAATGTCTTATCAATTACTGGCGCATCAAAATTAGAATTTTGAGAGCATTCGAGAACATAACTACTCGCATAAAGCGCTTTCGTCCAGGTCGCATCAATTTGATCTGAGCCAACCGACCCAATAGCCAATCCAGCTGGTACGGCTGGCGCGGGTAAATCAACCGCATCACTACAGCTACCGACTGTTGCCACACCGGAACTAGACGCAGAGTCAATGTGATAAACAATTGATTTGTCTGTCTTACTTGTCCCTGTCACGCAATACGATACACCATCAAAACTACCCTGTCCAGTTAAGCTAACCTGACTAGAACTCGGCAGTAGCGTTGGCGAAATAGTCGACGGGTAACCTCCGCTTTCCTTTTTAGCATTATCCAAAATACTAGGGACTTTCGAAAGTTCAGACTTAACCTGATTTATTAATTTCTGATGGTTAATCGTGTATAAAGCAAATACAGCTCCAGCCGCTAGGACCAAAACAACACCAAAGCTAATTAAAATAATAATAAGCTTTCTGTGATTATGTGGCTTTTGAATTATTTGATGTGTATAAGGATCCATAAATTCTCTTTTCTAATACTTAATCGCGAATAGCGCTACGATTGACGGCTGGATGATATTAAATGCAACACCGCCGCCATTATTACCATCGGCCTGATTCTGAGGATAGACTAAGCCGCTCGAATCCGCCTTATAGTCATTTCTAAGGGCAGACCCTCCGCTATTAGCCGTTACGACTTGCGCATGGCTATGACTCGGCATCTCTGGAATAGTTAAAGTGTGCGCCTTCTCACCATATTTTTCACCCATCGTGTTAAACTCGGCATCAGCAGCTGACAAGTTAACACTTGCACGGCCGCGTGAATCTGGTAAATTAAATGTCGTTGAACCATCACCGGCCCCATAGGTCGTACCGATAACTGCAAATAGATTCGCGTAAGTAGACCTCGATATTGCTGCACCATTTTCAATCAAATATCCGGTCGGAGGACTCGACCAATATCCGCTAACTGAACTCCCTGTTGTCACACCTAAATCGGTTAGCGCACCGGTTGCTGCCGCTGTTTTTATGACTGAAAGTTTTACAATTGATGGCTGGATAACGTTTTGTGCTTGTCCGCTACCAGCACCGCCTGTTTGCGTACCCTGGTCATAAACTCCACCGGCCGCATCAGCGGAATAATCAACCCTTACGGCCGGACCTCCAGTTCCCCATGTAACAACTTGGACGTGATTATGACTTGGCATTTCTGCAATCGTCTCAACATGTGTTTTTTCACCATATTTCTGACCCATTGCCGCAAACTGTGTGTCCGATGCGTTAAGATTTACCGCTGTTCGTCCGCGTGAATCTGGTAAATTAAAGGTCGTCGACCCATTCCCGGCGCCGTATGTCGTTCCAATGGCAGCAAATAGGTCTGGATAAGTCGTACGCGATACGGCCGAGCCATCTTCGGCTAAATAGCCGGCTGGCGCACTTGACCAATAACCATCAAGCGACGTGCCAGCAGCCAGCTGCGAATTTGACCCAGTCGATGGGCGATATTTAATAGCAAATTCTTTTACAATTGATGGCTGAATGTTATTGCGAGCCCCGCCGCCACCAGTAGAGGAAGTGTTAACTCCTTGCGGATAAACTCCCCCTGCCGCATCTGCTGAATAGTCATTCCTGACCGCCGTTCCTCCACTGTTAGCCGTTACATATTGTTGATGGCTATGAGCAGGCAACTCCGCAAGTGACATGATATGTGTTTTTTCACCGTATTTTTCACCGATAGTATTAAACTCGGCATCAGCGGCACTGAGGTTAACCGTAACCCGTCCACGTGAATCGGGCAAATTAAATGTTGTCGAGCCATCGCCGGCACCATAAGTCGTACCGATAGCTGCAAATAAATCCGAATAGGTCGTACGCGAGACCGCCGATCCGTCTTCTAATAGATAGCCTGATGGTGGCGACGACCAGTAACCCTCAATTGAAGCCGCTATCGGCAGTGAATCGTAAGCATAACAATTTGGGTATGTTCCGTACTGGCTGCTATCAGCACACGTGTATTGCCTGGTGCTGGTTGATATATTTGGCGACCAAGCACTCGTACTGTTGGCGTTAGTCGCGTTGATGCGACAATAATACGAACTCAGCCCGGAAAGACCACTCACCGTACCAACTGCAGTAGGATCGGTTATCGATGCAGACTGCACTCCGTTTATAAAACCAGCGTCTGAGGCGCATTGTATAGTATAGGTCGCAGCGTTACTGGACCTAGTCCAAGACAGCGACACACTCGTTGCGGTGTATGACGTCACGGCCAAGTTAGCCGGCACAGCGGGCGCTGTAATGGTCGGCCGAGTTGCACATGTACCACTTAACGGCCCCTGCGCTTTCGATTCAGACGCAACGTAATAAGTTACTGTTGAATCATCAGTGCTCGTACCGTCGACACAATAAGTCGAACCGTCACTACTGCCACCAACTAGTACTACGCCGCTGCTTGGCGTAACCGATGTTGGTACTGTTGTTGAATAAACATTATTATAAGTCCGATAGCTATCCATTGCCGCAATAACACTATTTAAATCACTCTTTACCTTAGCAGCGGTCGCAGAGTGTCGCCATGATCCATAGCTGACAATCGAAATACCGGCTAATATGCCAATAATCGTAATGACGACAATTAACTCGACAATCGTAAAACCACTGCGGTTTCGGGTCTTTCTTGTTGGCATATTCATAGCTAATATCATCCGGTTTATTGTCTTAAAACTAGTGTTACTATAGCACAAGCTTTATGAGGCCTGCAAATACCGTTTAATCAGCTGAGTCTTAGATTGACCGATTATTTTTACTAACTCGTCATCAGTTGCCGACTGAACTGCTCGCAGGCTACCGAATGATCGAATTAATTTGCGTCGAGTGGTCGGTCCAATACCAGGAATATCCTCTAAGATACTAGAGGTTTGTTTAGCGCGCTTTAAAACCGTGTGATAGCTGACCGCAAAACGATGCGATTCATCGCGGATACGCTGAAACAATTTTACGATATCAGAATAAGTTTGGTTGCCGGCACCACCGCGCAAATTTTTAGAGTGCGACGACAAATTAACCTGACCAGCGTGAAGATTTACGATAAAGTATTCACCCGACCGTTCGACAGCAACACCAGGCGCTGGATTTTTACAAAACGAATCAAGCATCGTAGTATTAACACCAGACCGTGTTGCATGAACAATAATTTCTTCCTCACGTTTAGCCACACTCACCATTGGTACGGCTATGTTCTGCTCCTCCATGGCGCGTAGCGCGGCGTCCAACTGACCTTTACCGCCATCAATCAAAATAAGATCAGGCTTGCCCCAAGCCTTAATATTTTTCTCACTAAAACGACGAAATAAGGTCTCATGCATACTGGCATAATCATCATTTTGTTGAATTTTAGTCTTGTATTTACGATAATCGGCCCGACTGCTAACTCCATTCATAAATACAACCTGACTAGCCGCCACGTTTGTGCCACTCATATGTGAAATGTCATAGCCTTCTATCCGGACCGGAATCTTGGGTAAGCCAAACAAATCAACTAGACCGCTAAGCGCCTTATCTTTACTGATATCCAAAAACTCCTTGTCGCCAAACATGATTTTGTGCTGCAACTCACGCAGATAACCAAGCTTGTTGCGAAGCTTAGCGGCGGCTTCAAAGTCCTGAACGGCGGCGGCATGATGCATTTCTTTTTCAATTTCACGGGTTAGCGGCACTCGACCACCTTCCATATAACTCACTAGCTTTTTGAGTGACTTTTTATATTCCTGACTTGAAACATCGGCGGATGGACTAAGCCCGATATGAACATCGAGGCTTGGCCGTTGATTTTCGCGAACTGGCGCGGTGTAATATGGAAAAACTTTGCGCAAATACCGAAGCGCCTTTTTAATTGCAAAGCCATTAAAATATGGTCCGTAGTAATCGGCGCCGTCATCGGCTGGATTGCGCGTAAAACCGACATAGGGCCACTCGCTTTTCATATCAATCCGAACGAACATTTGCGAGCGATCGTCACGGAGCAAAATATTAAAGCGTGGCATATAACGCTTCACCATTTCACTTTCTAAAAATAAGGCATCAATTTCACTATCAGTTTCGATCCAATCGGTATCAACAATTTCGGCAACTAACGCACGAGTTTTGACGTCCATATCGCGAGTACTTTGAAAATATTGCCGAACGCGGTTTTTTAGGACCGCCGCTTTGCCGACATAAATAATCTCCCCAGTTTTATCTTTATGAAAATAAACACCTGGTGAGCGTGGTAAAGATTTTAGTTTTGCCTCTAACGCTTGATTCATTCAATATCTATTATAACTTTTTATTAATGGCCTGCGAAATCAAATCAACAGCCTCATCAACCATCCGGCCTTTAATTTCGTGACCGGCCAGAATTGAACGTAATTTTACATTAGGCTTAATTCGCGCTAGTTCCTTTAAATTACGAGCAACCACCACTGGATCAAGCGTACCGTGCAAAATATCTATAGGTAAGCTTAGCTTCATAACGTCTTCATATGATGTTTGATTGACGATTGCTGCTTCTAGTGTACCCATGTATGAATCGATATTTTGAGCCGTCACATTAAAAGACTTGTTGATTAATTTATACCGCATCGCAATCGCCGCAACTTCCAAAAACTTATCAGGATATTTTTTAATAGTTCGATAGATATTAGTTAAGACCTTATCTGGACGCGGCAATAGCCTTTTTTCATCGTCGTGCAACTGATAAAATGGCGGACTACACAAAATTAACGAACGCACAATTAGCGGATAACGCCTAGCCACATCTACTGCTACAAGCGAACCCAATGAATGACCAACAATGATAATTGGGCCGCGCAGCCGTAGCTTCAAAAATGTCGCCAGAACTGAACGAGCCTGAGTTTTAGCATTATAAATTGCCCATGACGGGTTTGGCGACTCACCAAAACCCAACAAATCAACTGTTACAATTTTAATATTTTTGGGTAATTTTTTTATAACTGCACCCCACGTGCGGCCATTATCGCCAATTCCGTGAATAAACAGGACAGTCGCAACCACAGGCTGTTTGCTTTTAACAACATCGGCATGTAAGGCATATGGAACCTTTAACCAGCGATGAATTAGTTTATCAAACATATATTAAAATAAGTCCTTAGTTTAGACCGTTACGCTAATTTTAGCTTGCTGACGACACGCGTCGGTATGAAAAAGTAATTCTGGATTCTGTTTACAATTTAAACATATTAGAACAAGGTCATTACAATTCGACCAGGCGCAATTTTCATAATTATTGGTCGGTCCGTGACAGTGCGAACAAACGCCAATTGTTTTAGCGTGATCACTAAAATCAATTGTCATGCGATTATCAAAAACCCGCAAACTTCCCTCCCATAAGCCGTCGTCTCCATATGCTTCGCCATACTTCACGATGCCACCATCAATTTGATAGACTTCCTTGAAACCACGACTTGTCATCAACGCGCTCAAAATTTCACAGCGGATTCCGCCTGTGCAATATGTAACAACTGGCTTGTCTTTCAAATCATCATACTTTCCACTCTCAATCTCATCAATAAAATCTCGACTAGTATGAGTGTTTGGCACCACCGCACCCTTAAATCGACCAATCGCCGCCTCATGGGCATTACGGCCATCAAAAAATGCCACGTCATCGCCACGTTCGGCGACTAATTGATCAACTTCGGCTGGCTTGAGATGGATACCGCCGCCAACAACACCGTGTTCGTCAACTTGAAGTTCATCACCAGCCTTAAAAGCGACGATTTCATCACGGGCCTTAACGCTCATCCGCGGGAAATCTTCGCGTCCACCATCACTCCATTTAAAGACAATATCCTTAAAACCAGCAAACTCTTTAGTGGCTTTAATGTAATTCTTTAAATCAGCCATCTCGCCGCCAACCGTGCCATTCAAGCCGTGTTTAGAGACCAAAATTCGGCCTCGTAAATTTAGTCCATCACATAAAGTTTTTTGCCATAATTTTACAGCTACAGGATCGGCAATTGGCGTAAATTTGTAATAGAGTAAAATCTTTTGCATCAGATTATATTATACTATATAATTTACTTACTATGATCCTGCGCGGATCCTCTATTAAAACACTAGTTCTGGGGTAGGCACACTACAGCTAGCGTATCGATATATAAACCACAAAACAGTCTGGGAGAAACATGCCACAAAAGAATTCATCAAAACGCGTCGTTCAGTTCCTATTTGGATTATGGCGAATATCGCCAAAATTAAGTTGGTCGATGATCATTACTCAAATAATTTTTGCCGTTTTAACGACGACAATTGCACCAATTTTCGTATCCCAGCTATTAACACACATCGCCAATGGTACCGCCGAACTTCAAAGTAGCATCGGCCTACTGGCAGGCTATGCTTTAATTCTATTTCTTGGGGACGTTGTAGCGATTCGAATTACAATTGCAATGGCTTATTTATCCGAGTCAAAGATGCAAGCTACAACCGCGATGCGCGTCTTAAAACATCTAACAGCTAAAAGTTTAAGCTATCATTCAAATCGTATGAGCGGTGGCACGGTCTCGGACGCTAACAAACTTAATGGTTCAATTGAGCGGTTCTGGGATACGCTGATTTTTACAGCTGTCCCGATTGTGACAACACTTATATCAGTCTGTATTGCCCTCTCGTTCGTATTTTGGCAATTTGCAGTTGTCCTTGCAGTTTTGTCGATCATTATTATCTCCGTCATTGTTAAATCCCAAACCGCAATTGCCCCAATTAGCCGTCAAGTTGCCGAACGATCGAGCGAAATGACCGCTTACTTTGCTGATGTTGTCAGCAATATAGCAACCGTCAAAGCCTTTGCTCAAGAATCAACCGAACTAACTGCCTACAGCAAACGGGTTAGTATTTGGCGTCAGACCAACCTCAAAGAAATGAAGAATGTCTTGCTAATCACCGGCTCTTTCGGTCTAATGATGACGCTTATGAATATTAGCGCCTTTATTGCTGCTACACTTGCCACTCAGTACCACATCGTACACATCGGCGTGATTTATTTGATAATCAGCTACACCCTAAACGTTGTCGCACAGCTATGGTCGGTAGCCAGTACTACCCGCAACTACATTCGGATTGTTGGAGACGCTGGGCCAATGATTACAACACTAGATGATGAAATTGAGCTAAAAGATCCAATTAAACCAGAGTTGTCAAAAATTAAACGCGGCTTAATCGAGTTTAACGCTGTAACATTTAGTCATGAAGCCGACGAACCAGCGATTTTTAACGACTTTGCTCTAACAATAAAACCAGGAGAAAGAGTCGGATTAGTTGGCCCATCTGGTTCGGGCAAAACTACATTAACACGCCTGCTACTTCGATTTAGTGATGTCGATAAAGGTCAAATATTAATTGATCGCCAAAATATAGCCAATATCACCCAGGATGATTTACATCGATCAATCGCTTATGTCTCGCAGGACCCAGCACTATTCCACCGCAGCCTACGCGATAATATAATCTATGGAAAAACCGATGCAACTGATGAGCAAATTGCCAAAGCGATTCAACAGGCAAATGCCAATGAGTTTATCGATAAATTGCATAATGGCCTAGAGACACTAGTTGGCGAACGTGGTGTCAAACTGTCGGGCGGGCAAAGACAGCGGATCGCCATCGCTCGGGCGATTTTAAAGGACGCACCTATCCTAGTGCTTGATGAGGCGACTTCAGCGCTCGATAGTACTACTGAACAATTAATTCAAGATGCGTTATCGAAGTTGATGGAAAACCGAACAAGTATCGTGATCGCTCATCGACTATCGACAATCGCCAAACTTGATCGAATCATCGTGATTGATAATGGTCAAATCGTCGAACAAGGCACCCACCGTGACCTGATTGAACATCACGGCACTTACGCCAAATTATGGGCTCATCAATCGGGCGGCTTTATCGAAGAATAATAAATATCCGCACTAATCGTGCGGATATTTATTAAAATTTTTAATTATTTATTTTTCGTCAGTTGGCCTAGTTGGCTCAGCTTCGACTTCACCATTTTCAGTGGCAACTTCCTCGGCTTCTTCTGGTTCAGCATCACCACCAATGGCATCGTTAGCAGCTTGTAATGCACCCGGTTCGTAAACATTGGCAATTACTAGATCCATATCTTGTTCGTGATCAGCAAACTCAACACCTTCTGGCAATTTAATGTCAGCAATTGTCAACTTATCTTCGTCGGTTGCAAGGTCGACAATTGAGATTTCGATTGATTCAGGCAAGTTAGCCGGAAGAGCGCGAATTTCAAGATGTTCGATAGCTTGTAGTACTACAAGGCCAGCTCGCTCAGCAGCGCTTTCACCAAGCCCGACTAGCACTACTGGAACCTCAGTGACAATTTTCTCGTTTTGTTTAATAGCATGAAAAGCAACATGACGCAGCACGTGCTTGACTGGATCCATATCAATCGACTTGATAATCACAAGTTGCTTTTTACCATCAATCGTCACATCAATCGGTGAATGTTTACCGGCCTCATGGGCAACTTTAGTAGTTTCAACAATCGCTGACTGAGTGGAAATTGGCTCGGTTTTGGCTCCGTAAACGACACTTGGAACTTGACCATCCTCACGTAGTTTTCCAACCTGTTTACCGCTAACCGTGCGTTTCTCTAACTTTAAAGATATATTCTGCATCTTGAACTCCTTATTCCACTTTGACGTAATTAAGACTCATTATAGCATTTTTACAAATTCTCTGCAGGCCATGATAAAATAAGACGTAATGATTCCCGGAATTGATCTAATTGATTTTATAAAATACGCTAGCGTCTTTGGTGTTTTAGCAATCGTCTTCGCTGAAACCGGCCTAATGATTGGCTTTTTCTTACCGGGCGACAGCTTACTTTTTACCGCCGGTTTCTTAACAGCTTCACACGTCCTTAATATCAATATAAATTTGCTTGTTTTCTTAATATTCATTGCTGCCGTACTCGGTAATAGCACTGGCTATACGCTCGGACGCAGAATTGGACCACAAATTTTCAAGAAACCTGACGCTCGCTTTTTTAAACAGGAATATGTCCAGCGAGCTCATGACTTTTATGAAAAAAATGGCGGTAAAACAATTATCTTGGCTCAGTTTATACCGATTATCCGAACCTTCGCACCGGTTATGGCTGGCGTTGCCAAACTTGAATTTAAAAAGTTCGTCGCCTTTAATATTATTGGAGCAGCTATCTGGACCTCAACGGTTACCTATGCTGGTTTCTTTTTAAGCCGCTGGTTTACATCAATCGGATTAAGTATCGACACTATCCTGTTGCCGATTGTAGTTGGAATTATCCTGCTTTCGATCTCACCAGCCTTAATTCACGTCTTAAAAGATAAAAAACAGCGTCAAGCTCTTTGGAGCGCGACAAAGCTTCAATTTAAAATTTTATTTTCTAAAAAATAGTCTTAATTTCGAATCATTGATTTAAGATACTGGCCAGTATATGACTCTTTGATTTTGGCAACTTCTTCTGGTGTGCCGGTCGCAATTACCTGACCACCACCCATACCACCTTCTGGACCCATATCAATCACATAGTCGGCCGTTTTAACGACATCAAGGTTGTGCTCAATAATCACCATACTGTTACCGCCCTCGACCAGCTTTTGCAAAATACCAAGCAGCCGTTTAACGTCTGCGCTGTGTAGGCCTGTAGTAGGCTCATCTAAAATATAAAGTGTTTTGCCAGTGGCCCGACGCGACAGTTCACTCGCTAGTTTAATACGCTGAGCCTCACCGCCACTAAAAGTCGTAGCCGGTTGCCCCAAATGGATATAGCCTAAACCAACATCGACTAAGGTATCGAGTTTGCGAGCAATTGTTGGGATATTCTCAAAAAACTTAGCAGCTTGCTCGACGGTCATATCAAGTACGTCGCTGATTGTAGCGTGCTTGTATTTTATCTCGAGAGCTTCACGATTATATCGCTTGCCCTTACAGACATCACAGGTCACATAAACATCAGGTAAAAAATGCATTTCAATCTTGATGACGCCATCACCCTGACAGTTTTCGCAACGACCACCCTTCACGTTAAAGCTAAAACGACCAGCCTTATAACCACGAATGTTCGCTTCGGGAGTACCAGCGAATAGTTCACGAATTGGCGTAAAGACCCCTGTGTAGGTTGCTGGGTTGGACCGCGGTGTCCGGCCAATCGCCGATTGATCAATAATAATTGCTTTATCAAGATGCTTAATACCTTCAATGTTTTTGTGTAGACCTGGAATCTCGTGCGAACGGTGCAAACGAGCTGAAAGTTCCTTGGCTAGAATGTCATTAACAAGCGTTGACTTACCCGAGCCACTGACACCACTGACCACCGTCATTACGCCTAGCGGGAAAGCGACATCTATGTTTTTCAGATTATTTTCACGGGCACCCCGGACTATTAGTTGACGGTCTTTCATGACAGGACGGCGTTTTTTAGGTGTATCAATCTTCTCGATTCCACTTAGATAACGACCCGTTAAACTATCTTTATTGTCGGCCACTTCTTGCGGCGTTCCAGCCGCCACGACCAAACCACCAGCTAATCCGGCACCTGGTCCCATATCAATCAAGTAATCCGCTTGGCGAATAGTGTCCTCATCGTGCTCAACCACTAAAACGGTATTACCAAGATCACGTAGGTGTTTTAAGGTTTCAATTAGTCGATCGTTGTCGCGTTGATGAAGGCCAATTGATGGCTCATCTAGAACATACAGGACACCCTGCAAGCCAGAACCAATCTGAGTTGCCAAACGAATCCGCTGAGCCTCTCCACCACTCAATGTATTAGCTGCCCGCGACAGCTCCAGGTAATTCAAGCCGACATTACTCATAAAACCAAGCCGAGCTTTAATCTCTTTCATAATTTGCGCCGCGATAAATTGCTCTTGATTGTTTAGTGGCAAATTATTTTCGAATAAATTCAGCGCCGAGTCAACATCCAAATTACAAATATCCATAATATTTAGCCCGTGAATTGTAACTGCTAAAACAACCGGTTTAAGACGAGCGCCTTTACAGGTGTAGCACTGCCGTTCGCGCATAAATCGCTCGATATCTTTACGCATAAAATCACTGTCAGTTTCACGGTGGCGACGTTCAAGATTCGGAATAACACCTTCGTAAACTGATTCGTAACTACGGCCACCACCCAGTTGAACGGTGTACTTTTGGTCGCCAGTACCATAAAGCACCTTTTGAAGATCAGCTTCGGATAAATCTTTGACTGGTACATGTAGACTAAAGCCATGAGACTTGGCAACTTCATCGAGTCGCTTCATGTACCACGCATCACTGTTCACGCGATTATATGGTCGAATAGCACCCTCCGAGATTGTTAGATTCGGATTAAAAACTAAACTTGGGTCAACCTCAAGTCGGCTGCCCAGCCCGGTACATACCGGACAAGCACCTTGGGGTGCATTAAAGCTAAATAAGCGTGGCTCTAACTCGGGAATATCCTCGTCAGGATGATCCAAACAAGCGTAACGCTGGCTAAACGTTGAAGTCTGTTCATTATCAACGTTTAAAACCGATACGATGCCGTCCGCAATCTCAAGCGCCTGTTCGGTTGATTGCGTGACGCGACCTTGCATATCAGCATTTATCACCACCCGGTCGACAACAATTTGGATATCGTGTTTGTATTTTTTATCAAGCTCAGGGAATTCATCAAGTGAATAAACGACACCATCGACGCGCGCCCTTGCAAAACCAAGTCGGCGATACTGCTCGGGAATGTGGGCAAACTCACCTTTTTTACTTTGCACAATTGGCGCCATGATCATCACACGACTATCCACTGGAAACTTCATGATCTCATCAATAATCGTCTCGGGTGTACGTCGTGAGACTGGCTTACCGCAGATTGGACAGTGCGGAATACCGATACGAGCGTATAGCAGGCGCATATAATCATAGATTTCCGTGACCGTCGCTACGGTACTGCGCGGATTACGGCTGGTCGACTTTTGGTCGATACTAATCGCCGGACTTAGACCGTCAATCTGATCGACATCCGGCTTCTCCATCATGCCCAAAAATTGACGCGCATAACTAGACAAACTCTCGACATAGCGGCGCTGGCCTTCGGCATAAATCGTATCAAAAGCTAGTGAAGATTTGCCCGATCCAGACAATCCAGTAATTACAACTAATTTGTCGCGTGGTATCTCGACATTAACATTTTTAAGATTGTGCTCACGCGCACCAACAACTCTAATCACCTCTGACATATCTTGTTCATTGTACTCTAAAATGATCCTTTTTTCCAGTCATTGTGACCTCCATCACGCTTATCGTTGCATAAGTAGTTTTCTAGTGATAAATTGACTAGACAGAAATAATGTTTTAAAGAGGTTGTGCTATGCGAAAATTAATCATTACCCTATGTATGATTGGATCAGTTGTTATATTGTTAGACACGATTAATTTCGGCCAACAGTTTATTCTCTTTATCTTCGCGGGTATCGTACCGGGTACCAATATCATTATCGCACCAATTGACTTCATGGCTGCGACCGCCACTGCCATTACCGTAATCGTTTTGCGCATCACGGTCTGGCCACTAGTGCGTTCGATAGTCGAAGC
The DNA here is from genome assembly GCA_021780305.1 of bacterium. Lineage (GTDB taxonomy): Bacteria > Patescibacteriota > Saccharimonadia > Saccharimonadales > Saccharimonadaceae > UBA1547. Next base: position 15,266 of record JAJXYZ010000037.1, read on the forward strand.
CGATCCAAAAACGCACCACAAAACAGCCTAATTATTAGTCAATATCGGCCGGCAAAACACTTTCAGCCCACAGTTGAAGTTCTTGTAATACAAACTGCTTATTATCGTCACTGATTGTCGCCGAAAGCTTAGCGAGTGATTTCATAAAATCTGGCAAAGCTGCGGCAATTTTAGCGGAACGCCACTTTTCCCAAGCAATTGATTCGTCTTCAGCTAGAGTTTTAGGAAAATTGCGGGCCTTATAGTGAAGTAGCAGTGGCGACAACCGCTCATCAACAAAACTGGGATGAAAATCCGCCAAATCACGTTCGCTGGCATTACGGACTGACTCGATCCGAACTTTATCAATATCTGGCACAAAGCCGTCATAAAGTTGTGCCTCGGGGTCAGTCGATTTTTTGTAATCTGGCTTTTTCTCAAATAAACTACGCAAATTTTCTGCAAAGCCTGGCACCGACAATAGCTTATTGCGGTTTTTAACAATCGTTGCCTCTTCAAGACCGATATTTGCCCAGCCATCACCCTGACTCAATACACCAAGTGGCGCCACCGCTGGTGCTTTATTGTATTGCAGCTCTTTAGCAGGTAGTTTAATAAAATCGTCTTTCTGGCGCTCTTCCCAAGTGGCGTACATTTTCTTAGCTAGTTCGTTCTGGGTCATATTTAAAAAAGGCTCGGGATCATAACGTAAATCATAGACCACGACGTTACCGTTTTTCCCAGCCGTAAGTGGAAAAGCAACTGTCGCACTATTAAATTCACCGCCCAGTCGTCCGCTAACATAAACAAACGGCTGTTTATCATCCAGATTAACTAGCTTTTTAATCTCGTTTTTGTCACGCAACTTAAATAAATAATCATATAATTGCGGCTGTTTCTCTTTAATAAGCTGAGTGACGGCAATCAAAGCCTCGACATCACTTAATGCATCGTGCGCTTTGATATGATCAAGCCCATTAGCGCTACTTAAAGATTCCAGCCGATTAACTGGCTGACCTTTATCGTTAACTGGCCACTCAATACCCTCCGGCCGCAGAGCTCGCGTCATTCGCACCACGTCCAACATATCCCAGCGTGAACGACCATCTTTCCAAGACCACTCATAGGGATCATGGAAATTGCGCCAAAACAGATGACGAATAAACTCATCGTCAAAACGAATATTGTTAAAACCAATCGTCACCGTATCTTCAGTAAAAATGTCGTCTGACAACATTTTGGCAAATTCCGCTTCGGTATAACCATCGGCTTGGGTCTGTTGTGGCGTAATACCGGTCACCATTAAAGCCTCGGGGGCAGGTAAAACGTCGTCATTTAGCCGTACAAGCACATTTACAGGCTCGCCAAGCTGTTTTAGCTCCATATCAGTCCTGATGCCTGCAAATTGCATAATACGCGCCTCTTGAGGGCTTAATCCACTAGTTTCGAGGTCGTAAAAGAAGAAAGTTTTAGACATTACTTATTATTATATATGGTTTTTCACCATGGAAGTAATTTCCTACTGTTCTTGAAGCGGAAAGCGGCTTTCGCCAATCTCAATCAAGCTATTACCCTGAGCGCCTTGGCGACTAAGTTCATGGATAATACCAAGTTTTTTCATAATATCACGTAGGCGATTAACACCTTCGTAATTATCGAAGTCAGTCCGTCGGGCGAACTTTTCAATTTTGTCACCAACGATCCTAAAGTAAGGTAGACCAGTCTCGTCAACCTGCTGTTCAACTGTCCAGCCTTCTGCAATCTGGTTAGCACCCAAACTAATTGTCTCGTATTCCTCATCGTCATCGTCGCTGTCTTCTTCTAAGGCCAAGCGACGGGCTTCGACTACTTTACGCCGTAGAGCGCGCAAAACATCCTTGATACCAGTGTGAGCGCTCGATGAAATCGTATAAATTTCAGCTCCTTCAACCGCAACAGCCTTCACGGCATCAATTTGCATCTGAATAATATCATCGTCCAGTCCATCAATTTTCGTAAGCGCAATAATCTCGGGTCGGGTCGCAAGATCTACATTATAACTAGCAAGTTCAGCCCGAATTGTCTGATAAGCGGCCGCAATATCATCAGTATAAACATCAATCATATGAAGCAGCACCGCGGTACGCTCGATATGACGCAAAAAGTCATCGCCTAGACCCTTACCCTCGCTCGCGCCCTCAATCAGCCCAGGAATATCAGCAATTAGTAAACTGCCGTCGTCAATATCGGCCACGCCAAGGTTAGGCGTTAATGTAGTAAAAGCGTAGTCGGCAATTTCGGGACGAGCGTTGCTGACAACACTTAAGAATGTCGATTTACCGGCATTTGGAAAGCCAACCAAGCCAACGTCGGCCAGTAGTTTAAGCTCCAGCTCGGCTTCAAAAGTATCGCCCATCTCACCCTTTTCAGATATTCGTGGCGTTTGACGAACCGAACTCTTAAAGTGGGCATTACCAAAACCACCGTCGCCGCCCTTGGCGATAATGACTTTTTGACCATTTTCAGTCAAATCAGCAATAACCTTGCCGTCACGCCGAACAATCGTGCCCATTGGAACTTTGACATATAGCGCCTCGCCGTCACGACCATGTCGGTCGCGCTTAGCACCGTTTTGTCCAAGGCCTGCTTTTAGTTCTGGCTTGTAGCGAAAGTCGAGTAAAGTATTAAGATCTTCGCTGGCGACAAAAACAACATCACCACCCTTACCGCCTGCACCACCGTCTGGACCACCCTTATCAATATAAATTTCATGACGAAAACTGACGGCTCCGTCGCCGCCTTTGCCTGCTTGAATAAATACTTTGGCGGTGTCGACAAACATATTAGCCTTATTATAGCAAAATCGCCCCTGATTTAACAGAGGCGATTAAATGTATCACTAAATTGTCTAGTGAATATAGACGTACTGGCCAACAACCGAGGCCGGAACGATACGACCATCGATAATATTAAAGCCACCACCCGATACAGTTGCATTCATTTCGCTGATCGACAAATCACCGTTTGCCTGAATCGACTCGACGATAGCAACGTGCCCAAGCCAACCACCGTTTTGCATAATTGCACCAACTGATGGCGTGTTATTGACTAGTAGTCCATCAGCCCGAGCGGCAACCGCCCAAGTTGCGGCATTACCCCAGTTACTACCGACTGGCAGTCCGAGTTCAACTCGACGGTTAAATGCATAGGCCGTACAGTTACCAAAAGCATAGCTGTTTGGAGCTGTTCCAACACCAATGCGCCATGAATTACCGCCAAATCCTGCGCTGTATCCACCGATATAAGTCGTCGTTGCATAGCTCACTTGAACCGGCGCAACGTAACCAGGTCGCTCATTGTTAGGCAAGCTTGCACCTGGCAAAATAATTTGCATACCCGGCTGAACACCACTTTGATCAAGGTCGTTATATAGAATAACCCTGGTTGGATCAACCTTGTATTTATCAGCAATCGACTGGGCAGTATCGCCATCTTTGACAGTATAAAGAACACCGTCAGTTGGCATAATCTTCAGTGTCTTATTTGGGTCTAGGGCATCAGAAGTTAGATTATTAGCCCATTTCAAGGTATCTTTTGAGATACCGAACTGCGCCGCAACTGAATCAGCCGTATCACCGGTCTTCGTAACATACGATGTTACCGTCCGACTTTGTGAAGTTGGCTGGATAATTTGCGGTTTTGTAATAGACGTATCACTTGACTGAGCTAATTCGCTACTAATCTTAGCGGAAACGGCCATATTGGCGACATTAGGCGCCACTGATAGATTTGCTGTCTGCGCAACACTAGCCGCAATATCAGTTGCGACGACTTGGTCAACCGATGTCGGCTGAGCTTGTGATGTGGCAGTAAGTGTGGCAGTGTTAGCTATACCACTTTTTGCTTGCGGTTGACGATAGCCAACTGCGACGGCAGCGATAAGAAGTGCAAATACACTTGCGTATACAGCGATAATTGAGGCTTTAGGGCCTGTTTTCACGCGTTTGTGATGATGTCGGGCCAACACCTGCTGACGTAAGGCAGCAGTTGATTCGGAAGTTATACTCTTCACGATTTGATTACGAATTTTCATTCTCCTGCCGCCTGTATTACTACAAGGGCTCTACCTTACTTTGTCTTTCTTCTCGCTAAGAACGGGGTACTTGTCGACCAATCTTATAGTTTGATATTTTAAGTGTGTTCATTTTCGGTACCCGTGCGACATTTATTGGTAGGCTCATGTTGTGATCCAATATTCCCACTCGAGTTGTATAGCCGTTTGGCGACACCAGCAGTTGGATGCACAAATGTGCTGTAAGTAAGTTTATCAAGTATTGCTTATGTTGTCAATTTATTCTTTAGCTATAAAAACTTAGGGCTGAGCACACTTCTGCTGACAGTGGGCTGTGATGTTAGCCTGATGTTCAGCTTCGGTAGTCGCAAAGTAGGTTTTATTATCGTCACCACTTAAGAAGAACAAATAATTAGTCGTCGCCGGATTAGCCACCGCCTTCAATGCGGTGATACCTGGGGTCGCAATTGGCCCTGGCGGCAGCCCTGCATATCGCCTGGTGTTATAAGGTGAATCCAGATTGACATCACGCGCCACCCCTAGCTTGTCAGCGGCATACTGATAGGTTACGTCAGAACCTAGCGGCATATTTTGGGCCAAGCGACTATAAAAAACCTGAGCGACCTGACGCTGATCGGTTGATGGTTCACTTCCGGTCGGCACCGACATCTCACGCTGGACGATTGAGGCTAGGGTTATGCCCTGATAGAGGTTGAGGCCATGCGCCGCAAAGCCATTCACTAAATCATTGTCGCTGATTACCTTGGAATATTCCGTAAAAGTCCGCTGCAAGATATCATCAACGGTTGCGCCGGTGCTAAAGTTGTAGGTTTCACCATAGATATAACCCTCTAAATCAGCAGTGGCTGGCTTGGAGGCAAACAGGGGCGAAACACTAGTATCGTACGTTTTATTTAAAGCTGTATCAATATCAGCACTCGAAAAACCAGCATCAATTAGGACTTGTTTATTCTGTTTTAAAGTAGCTCCTGGCAAAAAAGTAATACTAAACTCATCAATCGTACCTTTTACGAGGTGATCAACAATCTCGGGAATAGTTTCAGCGGGCGATAACCGGTAAGTCCCAGCCTGCAAATTACCCTGATTATGGCTAAAACGAGAGTATAAATTAAAGGCAAAACCATTACGAATCACAGCTTTATCTTGCAGCATCTGGCCAATCTGCGTTGGTGTCATACCAATCTTTACCTCGACAAGTGTCAATTGACGTAAATCCGACCCCTTGGCGCTCAGTTGCATGTTATACCAGATAAAACATGCCACGACGAGACCAATTAATATAGCAATCACAGCGGCGACGACAAATAGAACCTTGTTTTTTACAGGTGGTTTTGGCCGGTTAGTATGAGGATTTATGGGCTGTAAGGTTATCGGCACGCTCACCAAGGGCTTATCGCCCGTAGTAGTACCAGGTACTATTACGGGTTGATCAGGTCGTTTTACAGGCTTAATATCATGCATCGTGATTACTCTCTAGGTAGTCCTGTAAGATAATCGCGGCAGCTAATGCATCAATGTCACCCTTTGTATAAGGTTTGTTATAACTTTTTAAGCGGTCCTCGGCCATAACACTGGTCAACGACTCATCCTGAAAAACAATTTCGCCCGCCATACCCTTAAGTTTGTCACTAAACTGCTCGACATACTTTGTCTGTGCAGTAACTTCACCTGATTGGTTTCTAGGATAGCCCACTACAATCGAGTCGGCTTGCTCACTATCGATAATTTTTGCAATTGACTCAATCTCCCGACCACCAACCTCGACAGTTTCAAGCGGAATCGCGATTCGAATCGCTGTATCAGCCACGGCGACACCGATACGCTTCTCGCCCACGTCTAAACAAATTATATTTTTACTGGCCATTTTGAACTTTAAACTGGATGGTGATCTTTTTGACGTCGTTCGGCACTGTGCGTACCCAAGGATACGAGAACTGGACATCAACATTATCTACACCTTGAATCGAGCTAACAATTGATTGAACGTCACCGAAAATTTTGCCTTTTATTTGATCCTTTAGTTTTGCCTCGTCAATCATTGGACCAATCTGTCCAGTGCTGGTAAAGTTTATTGTCGCACTGCCATCGCCTGCTTTGTTGTAGCTAATAATCTTGACATTGCTTATACCGTCATCGTAAATTCGCTGTGACGAGTTACTCCCAATTTGCTTGTTTAACCAGTCATTTAAGAATAGTTCAAGATCTGGTTTAGTAACGGCCGCAATTGTATATGTTGTCGATGCCGTTAGTTTCGCCTTACCGT